>NZ_JACJSC010000020.1 GCF_014697575.1 Planktothrix sp. FACHB-1365
CTTCTAAATAAGAGCTTGCTAAACCGTGGGTGTACCAGGAAGTAACAAATGTGGTTCCGGTTAACCAGCCACCAAGGGCTAGATAAGCACAGGGAAACAGTAGAACTCCTGACCAACCCACGAAGACAAAACGATCGCGTTTGAGCCAGTCGTCGAGGACATCAAACCATCCCCGTTGCACTTGCGGTCTTTCGACTGCAATAGTCATGGACGCAAATCTCCGAATATATATAATGACAAGTCGTAAAGAGTCATGTGCTCCCATTAAGCTCCTCTCATCTGGCATAGCAGAATCTGAGAAATTTGATGAGTACAGTTAATGTTTCTTTACGTGTCTTCATAGTATAGAGGTAAATCTTAAGTTCAGCAACTCTTTTGCGTCCAAAATTCAAAAAAGAGGGAACAAGCTCCCCAAACCCCCCGTGTACGGAGGGCTTAGGGGGGAGGGATCACCGAACAGACAATGGGCAATGGGGAGTAGGCACTTTAACAGGCTTTAACAGGCTTTAACAGGCAAGATGCCTGTTCCACAGATCTCAACCCAGAGTTTTATGAGAGTGCAGATTATTCTTCGGCCATAATTTTAGGGACTTTGAAATAGTCTCCCTCTTGTGCGGGGGCGTTGGCTAGAATATTGTCCCGTTTGGCATAGGGTTCCCCTTGATCAGGTCGAGTAATATTACTCATTTCAATGGCTCGTGTCATGGGAGGAACTTTAGCCGTATCGAGTTCATTTAATTGCTCGAAATAATCTAAAATTTCACCCAGTTGAGCCGTAAATTTTTCTTCTTCTTCTGGGGTTAATTTTAGTCTAGCGAGATGAGCGACTTTACCAACTTGTTCACGATCAATTGACATAGTTTTCTTAAATTAATAACAGGTGAATGGGAAAAATGATCAACGGTAAAACCTTTAGAAATAAACATCAATCTTGCTTCTTCCGGTAACTTTCAGCCAGTTTTGAGCTTCAATATAGTTATTGGGTGCTAACTGAATAGCTCTGATCCAATATTCCGCAGCTTTGCGAAATTCTTGTTCCGCTTTCTCCTCATCTCCAGCTTCTTTGGCTTTTTCTCCTTGATAATGATAAATGACCGCAATATTATTCAAAGCTTGAGGCATTCGGGGGTTTAATTCAATAGATTGGTGATAATACTCTAAGGCTTCTTCATGTTCGCCATTACTGGCATGAATTAACCCAATATTATAGAGAATAAAACTCCGATCATAGGGATCTTCTTCTAAGGTTAATGCTTCATAATAATTTTCTAAAGCTTCTGCATATTCCCCATCCGCCTGGGCTGACATTCCATCTCGATAGTAAGCAAAGGCTTCTTTAGCTTTTTGGTTGGTAGGCAGCATCTTGAGAATCATATCTGCCATAACCGTAAAGGTTTTATCAATAAAGTTATCGTTCCGTTGTGATCTCGGCATAAAATTTTAATCTCCAAAGGTTGAGGCGGAGAACTTCAGGATTTGAGGAAGTTCATTCACAGCCTATTGCAATCATGTTACCTTAATCAGTTATCAGTTATCAGTTATCAGTCATCAGTCATCAGGGAGCAATGGGAAATAGAATAAATTCTGATTGCCCATTGCCTATTCCCTATTGCCTATTCCCTATTGCCTTAACAGTCCGCTTCGGTGAGGATGGGATAGGATTTTTGGATTTTTTGGGTGACGGGGGATGTCAACAGAAGAATTTTTTCCATCAACCAAGGCGCAAAGCGGTTGCACCAAACGGCTAAATGGCTTTGCCATCCGACTAAAATTTCTGAGGTGTCTTTATCCAACCCCGCGACTAACACCTTGGCAACTTGTTCGGGGGTCATGGGAACTACCCAACGGAAAAGTTTTAAATCCCGTGTCATATCCGTATCCGTTAAGGTGGGTAATAAGGCCATAACGCGAATATTGTAGGTGGCTAATTCCCGACGTAAGGCTTCGGTAAATCCTAAAATCGCGAATTTGGTCGCCGAATAGGTGGACATGGTGGGAGCCGCAATTTTTCCCATTAAACTCGATACATTTACAATTGTTCCCGATTTACGGTGGGCCATGCGTCGGGCAATAGCATGAGTAATGGTATACAACCCGATTAAATTCAAGGAGATTTCTTCTTGAACATCTAGGAGTTTGGATTGTAAAAAGGGCTTTTGGTGGGCGACTCCAGCACAATTGACTAAAATTTCAATTGGCCCGTGAGATCGCCAAGCCTGGGCGATGGCAATATTAACTTTCACGGGTTGGGTTAAGTCTAAGGCTAAGGTAACGACTTCCACCCCCATCGGTTCTAATTCTGTCGCTAATTCAGCTAATCGCTGACGATCTCGTGCTACGAGAATTAGACGTTTGACGTGATGTTGAGCAAATTCTAAGGCAATTGCTCGGCCAATTCCACGAGAAGCCCCTGTAATTAGGGCTGTTTTTCCTTGAATAGTCATCGCAAAAACCTCCTGTTGAGGAGGAATTCGGTGCAATTTCGCCAGGGATTTAGAATAAAATTTCTTTCCATCCCCGCCTAACAACGGTTAGAAACACCGATATTCCTCTATGCAGAGTTGAAACAATCTTGAAAGGTTAAAAATTTTGGATCATGAGTGTAGAGATCAGTAATGGGTCATGATTAGACAACAGACCGGGCTATCTTTTTTCCTTAATTCCTGGTGAATAGAGCAACATTGATTTCACCCATGGCTCAAATGTCTCCTCAATACGAGCATTGATTGGAAAGACCCTCTATGCACAATCTAACAAGCCAATCAAGAACTTGCAACAATTTTTAATAAAATTTGCTTAATATTACTTCATAATTGATAAATAGACCGGAGTTGTCAGGCTATCTGATGCCTTACCCTGATGGAGTTAGGGAATATGAGTGGCGCACAAAACATTCGGAATTTGAACCTCTGCCCACCCAACACCGGAAACCTTACGCCTGATAAACTATCTGTATTAACACAACGTCTATATTGATACTCTATTTTCACGATTGATCATGCCATTGTCTGATACTCCAGAGAAAACAGTTTTTGATTTGCACGCCGAGGCACATCGCTATATCGCCCAACAGCAGTTTGATGAGGCGGTTGAAGTCTGTCAGCAAGCACTGAAGTTGCAACCTCGCTTCCTCCCGACTTACAGTACGATGGGGTTGGCCAAACAATTGCAAGGAAAACTGGATGAAGCTAAATTTTGGTATACCAAAGCCCTCGACCTCAAACCCGATTGGGTGGAAGTTCATGCTAATTTAGGGACGGTATATGTTCAACAACAGCAATGGCAAGAAGCCCTGCAATCTTATCAAACTGCGCTGCATTTTAAACCTAATCAAGCCATAATTTATCAGAATTTATATAGGGTTTGGATTAATCTCAATCAACCAGAAGAAGCGAATCATGCTTGGTTTCAAGCCTTAATTTTAGAGCCACAATGCGTTTCTCCTCAAGATTATATGGATTTTGGAAAAACGTTAATTGAAAAAGGCAAATTAGATCAAGCTCTGGAACTGTATACTAAGGGCGTAGAAATTTATCCCAATTGGCCCCACTCCTATTTTAGTTTGGGAGAAGCTTTAAGCCGGAAACAACAATGGGATGAAGCGATCGCCGCCTATAATCAAGCAATTAGTCTTGATTCTAATAGTAATCTGTTTTATCAAAGTTTAGGAGATGCGTTAGTTCAGCAGAAACAATGGGAAGAAGCGATCGCAAATTACCAAAAAGCCATTGAACTCAGCCCGAATTTTTCCTGGACATATCATCAACTGGGAAATGCTTTATCTGAACAACAAAGATGGGAAGAAGCCACCCTTGCTTATTACCAAGGAATTGCCCTTAATCCTAAATTTTTCGGTTCTTATTTTAAATTAGGAGAAATTTGTTCTAAAACCGGAAAACACCAAGAAGCTGTTGATTGGTATTGCCAAGCTATTGAGATTAATCCTGATAGCTTTTGGTTGCATTTTACCCTAGGAAATAGCTTGTTGGAAATGCAACAGTTTGAGGAAGCTTTAACTTCCTATCAGCAAGCAATTGAACTGGAACCTAATATTGATTGGTTATACCCCCAAATCGGAAAATTATTTACAGGTCAAAAACAATGGAATCAGGCAATTGATGCTTATTGTAAAGCCGTTGAACTCAATCCGAATAATCTTTGGCTGTTAGATCAATTAGCAGATACCTTAATTGAACAGGAGGAAATAGAAACTGCTATTTCCGTTTATCAAAAATGTCTTGAAGTGACTCCCAAAGCTCATGTTTTACATTATCAATTAGGGAATTTATATAACTCTCAAGGTCAAATTGATGAAGCGATCGCATCCTATCAAACAGCTATTAATCTTAATTCAAAAGTCGCTGAATATTATGCTGGATTAGGAGAAGCTTGGTTAAAAAAACAAGAATTAGATCTAGCCATGTCCTACTTAATGGACGCTTTACAAATGAAGCCGGATTTAATTGAAGCTTATCAAAATATTGCTAAAATTTTACAGCAGCAAGGAAAAACAGAAGAAGCTTTAAAATGTTATAACTATAAAGAATTACCTTGGTCACTTTTAGAACAATACTGTTCTATTAATCCTGATCAATTGATTACATCAGACTTTAGTTCTCATGTGACTTATATTCCCGTTTATCCAGCTAGTCAAATTTCTCTAAACCCCTCTCGAACAATTGCTCAATTTCATCCCGGCTTTATTTTTGGTCAAGCTGAAACTCGAAATGCTTTTGTCGTGATATTAGAGAATGGGAAAGTCTGGGGAGATTCAGCGACCAGTGCAATTATGACTGCACAAAATGAATTACTCACTGATATTTCAACCGGATGCGCTGAATTGGTTTTATCCTCTAATAAATTACCCCCAGCCTATAAAATTGATGGAACGGTTGCCTTTTTATCCGTGCAATGGGGAGAAGCATTTTATCATTGGTTGTATGATGTTTTACCGGGTATTCATTTGATTCAAGAAAGCGGTATTTCCTTAGATAGTATTGATTATTTCGTTTTCAATAGTTATCGTTCTCCCTATCAAAAGCAAACCTTACAAAAATTAGGTATTCCAGAATCCAAAATTATCGAAAGTCGTTATCAACCTTATATTCAAGCTCAAAAAATTATTGTTCCCGCGCCTAATTTTTTCCATAATTCAACAGCAACTTCTCCTTGGATTTGCAAATTCCTAAAACAACAATTTGTTTCTCAAGATTTTCAGAAAATCTCTACAAACCGTCGCATCTATATTAGTCGAGAACAAGCAAGTTACCGTCATCTGGTGAATCAAGATGAGTTACTTAAACGTTTAGAACCCTTGAACTTTGAGAGCGTTGTACTAGAATCTTTAACGATTTCTGAACAAGCCGAATTAATGGCTAGTGCGTCAGTGGTTTTAACTCCCCATGGTGCGGGCTTATCTAATATTGTGTTTTGTCAGCCTGGAACTAAGGTGATTGAATTATTTGCACCCACTCATATTCCCCCTTGTTATCGAATTATTAGTAATATCTGTGAGCTAGAACATTATTATTTAATTGGAGAGCTTGTCGAAAATGAAGCTTTAGATGATATTACGTTTTTAGGATTATTAGATATGCGGATTAATATCGATGATTTAATGTGCTTACTAGAATTAGCAGGGGTAACAAAACCTGCTTAATCTTGTAGATATTCTATTGGGAATAAAATCATGCAGCCATCTGAAACACCAGAAAATTCTGTCATTGCTTTATATCAACAAGCGTCTCGCCATATCGCTCAACAGCAATATGAAGAAGCGATTACAACTTGTCAAAACATCTTACAATTGCAACCTAATTTTGCATTAGCTTACAGTACCATTGGGTTAGCGAAACAATTGCAAGGACAACTAGAGGAAGCTAAATCATACTATGAAAACGCCTTAAACCTGCAACCGAACTGGGTGGAAGTTATCGGGAATTTAGGGACAGTTTATCTACAACAACAGCAATGGGAAAAGGCGTTAAAATATTATCAAATAGCGTTACAGTTAAAACCCAATCAAGTCTGGATTTACCGGAATTTATATACCGTTTGGATGAATCTTAATCAACCTGAAAAAGCACTCGATTGTTGGTATCAAGTATTGATTTTAGAACCTCAATGTGTTTCTTCTCAAGATTATATAAACTTTGGGAAAACGTTAATTGAAAAAGGTAAATTAGACCAAGCCCTGGAACTTTATACTAAGAGCGTAGAAATCTATCCTAATTTGCCTCAATCTTATTATTGGTTAGGAGAAATTTGCTTTAAAACTGGGAAATTACAACAAGCCATTGATTGGTATTGTCAAGCAATTGAGATAAATTCTGATAAATTTTGGTTGTATTTTGCCTTGGGAAATGCCTTATTTGAAACCCAACAGTTTGATGACGCTTTAGCAGCTTATCAGCAAGCAATTGAATTGGAACCCAATGTGGATTGGTTATATCCCCCACTTGGAAAAGTTTTAACGATTCAACAACAATGGGATCAAGCAATTCAGGCTTATTGTAAAGCGGTTGAATTAAATCCTAATCATTTTTGGCTGTTAGATAAATTAACAGAAACCTTGATTGAACAGCAGCAAATTGAGACAGCGATTCCAGTTTATCAAAATTGTCTTAAAGTCAATCCTAAAGCTCATGTTTTACATTACCATTTAGCGAACTTATATCAATCTCAAGGTCAATGGAATGACGCCATCATCCACTATCAAAAAGTGATTCAACTCAGCCCTAATTTTTTTGGAGCATATCCTCAACTGGCAAAAGCTTTATCTGCTCAAAAAAGATGGGAAGAAGCCATTGATTGTTATCGTCAAGCAATTGAGATAAATCCTGATAGTTTTTTGTTGCATTGTGCCTTGGGAAATGCCTTGTTTGAAACCCAACAGTTTGATGACGCTTTAGCAGCTTATCAGCAAGCAATTGAATTGGAACCCAATGTGGATTGGTTATATCCTCAACTGGGAAAAGTTTTAACGATTCAACAACAATGGAATCAAGCAATTCAGGCTTATTGTAAAGCGGTTGAATTAAATCCTAATCATTTTTGGCTGTTAGATAAATTAATAGAAATCTTAATTGAACAGCAGCAAATTGAAACAGCGATTCCAGTTTATCAAGAGTATCTTAAAGTCAATCCTAAAGCTCATGTTTTACATTACCATTTAGCGAACTTATATCAATCTCAAGGTCAATGGAATGACGCCATCATCCATTATCAAAAAGTGATTCAACTCAGCCCTAATTTTTTTGGAGCATATCCTCAACTAGCCAATGCTTTATCTGCTCAAAAAAGATGGGAAGAAGCTATTGATTTTTATCGTCAAGCAATTGAGATAAATCCTAATAGTTTTTGGTTGTATTTTGCCTTGGGAAATGCCTTATTTGAAACCCAACAGTTTGATGACGCTTTAGCAGCTTATCAGCAAGCAATTGAACTGGAACCCAATGTGGATTGGTTATATCCCCCACTTGGAAAAGTTTTAACGATTCAACGACAATGGCATCAAGTCATTCATGCTTATTGTAAAGCAATTGAACTCAATCCGAATCATCTTGGGTTGTTCGATGAATTAGCACAAACCTTAATTGAACAGCAGGAATTTGAAACAGCGATTTCAGTTTATCAAGAAGGGGTTAAAATTGCTCCTAAAATTGATATTTTACATTACATTTTGGGCAATTTATACAAATTGCAAGGTCAAGGAAATGAAGCGATCACATCTTATGAAAAGGCCATCAATATTAATGCTAATGTTGCTGAATATTATGCAGTGTTAGGAGAAGTGTGGTTAAAGAAACAAGAATTAGAGCAGGCAACATTCTACCTGATGGAATCTTTAAAAATGAAGTCAGATTTATTTCCAGTTTATGATAATATTGCTGAAATTCTACAGCAGCAAGGAAAAACTCAAGAGGCTGTAGATTGTTATAATCATAAAAAATTGCCTCGATCAATTATAGAACAATATTGCTTTATAAATCCCGATCAATTAATTACATCAGACCTTAGTTCTAATATTACTTATATTCCGGTTTATCCCAATAGCCAAATCTCTTTGAAACCCTCCCGAACAATTTCTCAAGATCATCCAGCGATGATGATCTTTAGTCAAATACACAATCGAAATGCTTTTGTAGTGACGTTAGACAATGGCAGAGTCTGGGGAAATGCAGCTACAACTGCAATTATAACGGCACAAAATGAGCTATTAACTGATATTTCTACAGGGTGTGGTGAATTAGTTTTATCCTCGAATAAATTACCCCCAGCCTATAAAATTGATGGAACTGTTGCCTTTTTATCAAGTCAATGGAGAGAGGGTTTTTACCATTGGATGTATGAGCTATTGCCAGGAATTCATTTAATTCAACAAAGCGGTATTTCTTTAAACAGTATCGATTATTTCGTTTTCAACAGTTATCATTATGCCTTCCAAAAAGAAACACTACAGAAATTAGGTATTCCAGAATCAAAAATTATTGAGAGTTGCCATCAACCTCACATTCAAGCCAAGAAAGTTATTGTTCCTGCACCTAATATTTACCATGTAGCGTCTGATTGGATTTGCCAATTTTTAAAGCAACACTTGGTTAATCAAGATGTTTACAAAATCCCAGCAAATCGTCGCCTTTATATCAGTCGAGCACAAGCAAATCATCGCCACCTTCTGAATGAAGATAAGTTACTGCAAAGTTTAAAACCATTCAACTTTGAGACTGTTGTACTAGAATCTTTAACGATTGCTGAACAAGCTAAATTAATGGCGAGTGCTTCAGTGGTTTTAGCACCTCATGGTGCGGGATTATCCAATCTTGTTTTCTGTCAACCAGGAACTAAAGTGATTGAGTTATTTCCTCCAAGTTATGTACCACCTTGTTATCGAATTATTAGTAATTTTTGTGGGTTAGAACATTACTATTTAATTGGAGAACTGGTAGATGCGGGTGCAGATCAAACAGAACAGGATCTGACCCGTTCGGGATGGTTGAATATACAAATTAATATCGATGATTTAATCAGTTTACTGGAATTAGCAGGGGTAACAAAACCTGCTTAATCTTGTAGATATTCTATTGGGAATAAAATCATGCAACCATCTGAAATACCAGAAAATCCTGTCATTGTTTTATATCAACAAGCGTCTCGCCATATCGCTCAACAGCAATATGAAGAAGCGATTACAATTTGTCAAAACATCTTACAATTGCAACCTAATTTTGCGTTAGCTTACAGTACCATTGGGTTAGCGAAACAATTGCAAGGACAACTAGAGGAAGCTAAATCATACTATGAAAACGCCTTAAAACTACAACCGAACTGGGTCGAAGTTCTAGGGAATTTAGGGACAGTTTATCTACAACAACAGCAATGGGAAAAAGCTTTAAAATTCTATGAAATTGCTTTACAGTTAAAACCGAATCAAGTCGGGATTTACCGAAATTTATATAGTGTTTTTAGCTACCTAAACCAACCCGAAAAAGCACTAGAATGTTGGTTTCAAGTATTAATTTTAGAACCTGAATCTATCCCCCTTCAATCTCATATTGATTTCGGCAAAAGTTTGATTTCTCAAAGCAAATGGGATCAAGCAATTTCTTTGTATTTAAAAACTTTAGAAATTTATCCTAATTCCCATCAAGCTTATTATTGGTTAGGAGAAGCTTTTTCTGGAAAACAACAATGGTTAGAAGCAATAAAAGCTTATCGTCAAGCTATTGAAATTGAGAATAATATTGATTGGTTTTATCCAAAATTAGGAAAAGCGTTATTAGAAACTCACCAATGGTATGAGGCTGTTATTGCCTATTATGAAGCGGCTAAATCTAATGCTTATTATCAAGAGCTATTAGATGAGATTATTCCTAAAATTATACAATCTCAAGAATTAATTCAAGCAAGTTTAATTTTTGAAGAACAGTTAAAGAAACGTCCTGAAGCGGATGAACTTTACCATATTTTAGGAAATATTTATAAAGTCAACAATAAGATTGTAGATGCAATTTTTTATTATACAAAAGCGATTCAGATTAATCCTAATCTTTCCCAATATTATGCAGATTTAGGAGATGCTTGGTTAAAACAAAAGCAATGGGAACAGGCTATTTATTGTTGTCTTGAAGCTTTAAAAATTAATCCTGATTTTATGAAACCTTACGATATAATTGCTGAGGTTTTGATGCAACAAGGATATGATGAAGAAGGTTTAGGCTGTTATAACGCTAGAGAAATACCCTCTGCAATTCTTCAAAAATATTGTCCCATTCCGACACACCAACTGACTTTATCCCAGATTGATTCTCAGATCAACTCTATACCCATTTATTCTGAATCTAATATTACTTTAACTTCGTCAAAAACGGTTTCTCAATCTCAATTTTGTTTAATGTTTGATCACGCTACAACTCAAAAAGCATTTGTAGCCATTTTAGAGAATGCTAGAGCCTGGGGAGATTTAGCCACCAGTGCCATTATAACAGAAAATAATCAATTAGTTACGGATCTTTCAACGGGATGTGCTGAATTAGTTTTATCATCCAATCAATTAGCACCAGCCTATCAAATTGAGGGGACAATTGCCTTTTTATCGGTGCGTTGGGGAGCAACCTATTTTCATTGGCTGTATGATGTTTTACCCGGTTTTCATTTAATTCAAAAAAGTGGGATTTCCTGGGATGATATTGATTATTTTGTGATTAATGCAGACTATCCAACTTATCAAAAAGAAACCTTAGTTAAGCTTGGTGTTCCCTTGTCTAAAATTATGGTTAGTATGACTCATCATCATATTCAAGCAAATAAAATTATTGTTCCTTCCCCGAATTTAATGTACAAAAATGTGATCACACCTGCATGGGTGTGTAACTTTTTGAGATCAGCTTTTCTTCCCGCTAATATTGGGAATATTACCCCTTATCGCCGGATTTATTTGAGTCGAGAAAAAGCAAGTTATCGTAATGTTATTAACCAAGATGAATTATTTCAATGTCTGAAACCATTAAACTTTGAAAGCGTGGTTTTAGAAACTTTAAGCTTTTCAGAACAAGTGGAATTAATGGCGACCGCATCCGTTGTAATTGCGCCGCATGGCGCTGGATTATCTAATATTGTTTTTTGTCAACCTGGAACTAAAATTATTGAGCTATTTCACCCAGATTATGTTCCGATTTATTATCGATTGATTAGCAATCTTTGTCAGTTAGAACATTACTATTTAATTAGTGAAGTCATTGATAAAACCACAGAAAATTTAACTCATCTCGGACAACTCGATATGAGAATCAATCTGGATGAGTTCATAAATTTGTTAGAATTAGCTGAAATTAAAATAACTTAATTCCTGCTTCTAAAGGTTTAGAACGTTGTTGTATTGTTTGTTGTAAAACCCAAGTTGTTAAATTTTGCCATTCCGGTAAACTACACAGTTGATTCACGGATAAAGGCTGTTCTAAACTATTAGAATAATGAACAAAACTTTCTGTCCAATTGGTTAAAGTTTCTACCGCTAAAAATGGGGTATATTGCCAAGCTTTTTGTAAATATTCTGCCATTTCTAGCGGGAAACCTGTATAATACAAATACCAAGAACTCCAAACTAAGGTACTATACCGCACCCAATTTTCAATTAACCGAATTTCTAAGGGAATATTGGGAAGATTAAAAAATTTATTTAAAACATAATTAATCGATTTTGCTTGAGAAATTCCATCCCGCATGGTGTTGCGGTCATGTTGACGATAACAAACCGTTGACTGACGTAACCAAGCGGATTCACAGCCTAATAATGCTAATCTTAAAATTAAATCTACATCCTCCCCATGAGCTAACCCAGCTTCAAACCCTTCAATTTTTAATAACCAATCTCGACGAAACATTAAAGTTCCCATTGTACCCAACGGTTTCCAACGCAACCACATTTCTAAATTCAATTCAGGAACATAGTCCCAAGGTGTCGCATCCATTAAAGTTTCTCCCTGTTGGTTCACGCGACGCCATCCACTTTGAACCAGTCCCAGTTGGGGTTGTGCTTCAAAAACGGCGAGTTGAGTTGTTAATTTATCAGGAAGAAAAGTATCGTCCCCATCGAGGAAAACAATAAACTCTCCTCGTGCTAAATTTAACCCATGATTTCGCGCGACAGAAACCCCTTGGTTTTGTTGATAAACATAGTGAATGTGTTGAGAATAGGGTTGTAACGCTTCGCGGGTGTTGTCCTGGGAACCATCATCCACGACAATAATTTCATAAGCAGAATAAGTTTGATTAAGAATACTTTCGATCGCTTGCCCAATATAGCGATCGCAGTTGTATGCTGGAATCACAATACTAATTTGGGGAGTTTCTAAGGAATTGGACATAGATTTAATCCAGAACTTGATTCAATGTTAAATGTTAGGGTTGATTTTTATCTTCTATAATACCTAAAACTGCTATTAATAATTCCTCTAACTTGAGTTAGTCTCTGGACAGAATTCTCGTTAACTTAAAAAAGTTCAGTGTTGAGCTTTAGCCTAAGAATCTAGGTACTTTAGCTTAACTAGAGAAGATTTATTAATATTCGTTGATTTGGGACTTGCTACTTATTGTTCTGTTATTATTTAATTCCTAATGAAAAAAAATTCTATTTCTGTTCCCCAAAATCAAAAACTTCCTTGGTTTGAACGGTTAATGGCTATTGTCGCTACCGTTAACTACGGATTAATTTTATTTAATCTCAGTTATACTGATTTGCGAGATTATTATTTTCGTTATATCCCAGTTCTAACCCAAATTTATGATCCCATTAAAGGGATAGAACCCCATCAAGATACAGAAAAATATTTAGAGACTGTTGAGCAGTTAAAAGTTAGTGTAACTGAAACCAGTTTAAATTCTACTGAAACCGATGAAATTTTAGCACAATTACGCGCTCAAAGTGAGGGAATGATCAATGAAAATCCCTTTGCAATTGCTGAAAAAAGCGGAACTTTAGAACGCATTAAAAATCGAATGCGAGATCATGTCGAAAATCCTCAAAATTCCGCTAAAGAATCTTTTAATACCTTTTGGAGTATATCTTATCTCAAACAACAAGGATATGATCAAGAAATTGACTGGTTTGAAAAAAATATTAGTCCTTTAATTGCTATAAACTATTATCGAACTCTCGGAGAAAATGGGGAATTCACTCGAACTTTTTGGAAAATTGATTTACCCTTTGTGATCATTTTCTTTCTCGAATTTTTAGCCCGAACTTATTTTATTAGTCGTCGTTATCCGAGAGTGACTTGGTTTGATGCGATGTTATGGCGGTGGTATGATGTCTTTTTGTTCTTACCCTTTTGGCGATTATTAAGAATAATTCCTGTAGCACTACGCTTAAATCAAGTCCATTTTATCAGTTTAGAATATATTCGGCTGCAAGTGACTCGCGGATTTGTGGCTGGAATAGCCAGAGAATTAACCGAAGCCGTTGTGGTTGAAGGTCTTGAACAAGTTCAACGGGAAATTCAGAAAGGAGATGTGGTTAAGCGATTTTTCACGAATCGCAATAAAAAATATTTAGATATTAATAATATTAATGAAATAGAAGCGATCGCTAATCATTTAATTAAAACAATTATTTATAACGTTATTCCTAAACTAGAACCGGATATTGAAGCATTATTGCGCTATAATATTGAACAAGTCATCCAACAATCTCCCGTTATTCAACAGTTTAAAAATATACCGGGGTTACAACAAATTCCTGAACAAATTCAAGAAAGAATTATTGCTGAACTGTCTAAATTAGCAACAGAAGGGCCACAGGATGCCTATGAAACGGTGAAAAAAGCAATGGAAGATCCCGTTGGTACAAAATTAACCAATCAATTAGTTAAAAACTTTAGTCAGGTTTTAGGAGAAGAATTACAAAAAGAACAAGGTTTTGCGGAAATTCAAACCTTATTAATTGACTTTTTAGAAGAATTCAAAATTAACTATATTCAACAAGTAGATGAATCTAACTTTGAACAAGTTCTCGCCCAATTACATGAACAAAGACGATTAGCAGAAACCGATTAAATGTTGTCCTTGTCAACGGTTATCCGTCAACCGACAACCGACAATACTCCTGACAATTGCCTTCACTGTAAGCTAAACTAGAAGAAGAGGCGAACCCAAAAGGTTCGTCTTTGGCTTCTGGGAGGACACTGTTTCACGCGCAGAGTGGGTGAAGCCCACTTTTTTCATGTCAGTGTAACGCCAGAACTTCTGTAGACTCTAATATTCCCGTCAACTATGGCTCATCCCCTGATCCCCGAAATTCTTGATATCGCCACCCCCATCGCCCAAACCTTGGGACTGGAAGTGGTGGGGGCTACCTTTTACACCAATCAGAAACCGCCTGTACTGCGTGTCGATATCCGCAACCCCAGTCAGGATACTGGATTGGATGATTGTGAACGGATGAGTCGGGCTTTAGAAGAACAGTTAGAGACGACGAATATTATTCCCGATGCGTATGTTTTGGAGATTTCCAGCCCAGGAATTTCACAATTTTTAACCAGCGATCGCGAATTTATTTCCTTCAAAGGATTTCCGATCATTGTCAAAACATCAGAACCCTACAAAGGTCAGACTCAACAACGGGGAAAACTCGTGCGTCGGGATGAAACAACTGTTTATCTCAGTCAAAAAGGGCGACAAATCGCAATTCCGCGCGAGTTAGTAACGGAAGTTTTACTAGACGAAAGTGGAGAGGAATAAAGGTTTTATAACGCTGGAAGTCAATAAATAGAAACTTTCCACTCTGTTCCCTGTTCCCTGTTATCAAAAAATCAAAATTTGGAGGATAAAAACCCTATGTCAATGGTGAGTTTGCCCGGTTTGCAAGATATGATTAATAGTATTTCTCAGGAACGTAATTTACCTAAACAAGCGGTAGAAGAAGCGTTGCGAGAAGCGTTATTAAAAGGATATGAACGCTATCGACGGACGATTGAAATTCAGACTCAATTTAGTGACGATTATTTTGATAATTTTGATGTGGAGCTTGATGTTGATGAAGAAGGATTTCGGGTTTTAGCCAAGAATTTAATGATTGTTGAACAAGTCAGTAATCAAGATCACCAAATTGCCTTAAAAGATGTGCGGGAAGTCGCTCCCGAAGCCCAGTTAGGGGATACGGTTACGTTAGATGTTACCCCGGATCAAGGGGAGTTTGGTCGCATGGCTGCCATTCAAACGAAACAGGTTTTAGCCCAAAAACTCCGAGATAAGCAGCGTAAATTGATCCAAGAAGAGTTTAAAGAACTTGAAGGCACCGTGCTCCAAGCTAAAGTGCTGCGGTTTGAACGACAATCGGTGATTATGGAAGTGGCCAGTGGTTTTGGTCGGATGGCCGTTGAAGCGGAACTCCCCAAACGCGAACAACTCCCCAATGATAATTATCGAGCCAATGCGACTTTCCGAGTTTATTTGAAAAAAGTCTGTCAAGGTTCCCAACGGGGGCCACAATTGTTAGTATCTAGGGCCGATGCTGGGTTAGTGGTTTATCTGTTCGCCAATGAAGTCCCAGAAATTGAGGATGAAGTGGTGCGAATTGTCGCCGTCGCGCGAGAAGCCAACCCCCCTTCCCGTCACGTTGGCCCCCGGACTAAAATAGCAGTAGATACTTTGGATCGAGATGTTGATCCGGTTGGTGCTTGTATTGGAGCCAGGGGTTCGCGGATTCAAGTTGTGGTGAATGAACTGCGGGGTGAGAAAATAGATGTGATTCGTTGGTCACCTGACCCGGCCACCTATATTGCCAATGCCTTGAGTCCGGCCAGAGTCGATGAAGTCCGGTTAGTGAATCCTGAAGAGCGTCGTGCCCATATTTTGGTTCCCGAAGATCAATTGAGTTTGGCCATTGGGAAAGAAGGGCAAAATGTTCGTCTCGCGGCTCGATTAACAGGATGGAAAATTGATATTAAGGATACTGCTAAATATGATGCAGCAGCCGAAGATCAAAAAATCGCCGAAGAACTCGAACGTCAAGCTTTAGCGGCAACGGATGAGGATTTTGACGAATTTGGGGAAGAGGAGTAGAGGGGATGGGGGGACAAGGGGACAGGAGGATGGGGGGACGGGGGGACAGGGGGACAGGGGGACAGGGGGAGGGTGGGGAGTAATGCAGTAGGCTTCAGGTACATCTAACTCCTGATAACTGATAACTGATAACTGATAACTGTCAACGCTCAACCCATGAAAAATCAACGTCGTTGCGTTGCTTGTCGCCAGTTAGCCGGCAAAGAAACCTTCTGGCGATTTGTCCGGCTCTATCCATCGCATCAGGTACAATTAGATCAAGGAATGGGTCGTTCAGCCTACCTTTGCCCCAACCCTGATTGTTTAAGAGTGGCTCAGAAAAAAAATCGACTGGGACACGCACTCCGGGCTTCTGTGCCAGAGGAACTGTATCAAACCCTATGGCAACGTTTAGCAACGCCTGATTAAGAAGCACTCACCAGTCAAGGCGATTTTTCTGAAACAACTGCCGATTGAAGTTCATAACCGATGTTAGGAGGTGTCAAGTTCACATTTAATCACTGAATTTAACAGGCAAGATGCCTGTTCCACTTCCCCAGATAGAAGACTGGGATATTCAAGTTAAACCAGAATAGGATAAATGGGCTGATGTGTCCAATGCTCCTCCTTCACCCGAAGGTTTATATCTGCTAACTTGAGAAAAACAATTGTAAAGATTTGAGGGGTTCAAGTTCAACAAAAATTGAAATAACATTAAGAACTGTCACAGCAGACGAATCCTCTGCATCCTTGACACTTAAATAACAAGAGCAGATGATATCGTTATTTAAAATGTAGAGGTTACTGTTGTAAGAGTAAATCGAACTATGTAAACATCAAACAATGGGTTGGTACGAAGAGGGGTCAGTGGATGAACAACGCCAAAGTCAGAATTTACGAACTATCACGGGAACTTAATTTGGATAACAAGGACATCTTAGCGGTGTGCGAACGGCTGAATATTTCGGTTAAAAGCCACAGTAGCACGATTTCAGAATCTGATAAAGAACGCATTGAAAAGTATGTAGCAACTCACCCGAACCCAGGTCAGCTTGATGGGAAATCCGAGCGATCGCACCCCAATGGGAAATCATCAGCAACGGCACCGGGCGAGAAGAAAAAGCAAGAAATTTTAGAGATCCAGAAGCCAAGAATCAGGCCTAACTCCGATGTCTCAGCCGTTTATGGCTCGGCGGATTCCCCTGCATCAACGTCAGTTGCCACTCCACCTAAGTCACTTGTTTCTCCAAAAGCGCCTGTGAAACCCACGTTAAATCGACCAGTGTTATCGAAACCCAATGCTCCTGCTCAAGCGGGAACGGAATCTTCCGAAACAACGGCCAGTGAATCTTCCCAAGCTGAACAGATTGGCATTTCCTCTCCGGCCGAAGAGAACAGTAGCTTTCAAGAGGTTGACCTCGATTTGTCAGAATCGCCTCAATTGTCTCCTCCACCTGTTAGACCCGCATCCCCCGTTCCGGTTTCTTCTGTTCCTATCTCAGTTGCTACGACAGAGACAGCACCTATCGTTAAAAACAAGCCCGTTTTAAAAACGAATAAACCTGCACCTAAATCCGTTGAACCCAAATCTAAAACGGACGGGCCGGAAAGACCCACTCCTAAACCGCAACAAGCTCCATCCCTGGCTTCAGCAGAAACAAAAGAAAAAGACTCAGAAGTCAGAAAACCACCGCGCAAAGAGATCGGGACTCCCAGACCCAGCCGGTCTGTGCCGGAATTACAACCCCCTCCTGCGCGAAAATCGGCGGTTCAACCGATTGATGACGATGCAGAACCGTCCGAAAGCGCAGAAGAGGAACCCTTAATTGCCACAGATGATTTAATTAAACGGCCAAAACGGGCTGCTGTGACCTTAACTCGACCGAACCCCCCGCGAACTGGGAAACGAGGGCCAGAATGGGAGGAAGAGGAAGAAGAAGTTGTAGATACGGGTAAAGCCAAATCCGCTAAAGTCAAGGCTAAACGACGGGCTAAACCGTCTTTGGATGAAGACGATGATGATGAACTCAACGCATTATCTTTATCCAATGCCAATAACGCCATGATGAGTATATCTCTGGCCCGTCCACCGAAACCCAAAGCCGGCCCTGGACAAGGTAACGTGGCAGCAACAACGGCTAAACCGAAAAAACAAGCTCCGAGTCGGGGGGGAGGTTCTTCGGCTGCAAATATGCGGCGTACAGAAGCAAAACCGAAGGCAGAACGCCCGGAAAAAGTGATTGTACCAGGGCCAATGACGGTTCAAGAATTAGCAACCGCCTTAGCCTTACCGGAAACGGAAATTATTAAACGTCTCTTCTCCCAAGGAATTGCCGTTAATATTACAGAAACGCTCGACTATAACACAATTTTAGTGATTTGTCAAGAGCTAAACGTTCAAGTTGAAACGGAAGAACAAGTATCCGGTGCGATTAAACCCGACAATATCTTCAACGCGGAAGACCTAGAACATCTGCAACGCCGTCCGCCGGTGGTCACGATTATGGGTCACGTCGATCACGGGAAAACCACCCTTCTCGACGCGATTCGCGAAACCAAAGTGGCTCAAGGTGAAGCTGGAGGCATTACCCAACACATCGGAGCTTATCATGTCGATGTGGAACATGAAGGTAAAAATCAGCAAGTGGTCTTCCTCGATACTCCCGGTCACGAAGCCTTTACCGCGATGCGGGCCAGGGGTGCCCGTGTTACGGACGTGGCGATTTTGGTGGTGGCTGCCGATGATGGGGTTCAACCTCAAACCATTGAAGCCATTAGCCATGCTAAGGCTGCGGGAGTCCCGATGATCATTGCCATTAACAAAATTGATAAAGAAGGCGCCCAGCCGGATCGGGTGAAACAGGAATTAACCGAATTTTCTCTGGTTCCTGAAGAATGGGGCGGTGACACCATTATGGTTCCCGTCAGTGCGATCAAAGGGGAAAATCTCGATACCCTGTTAGAGATGATTTTGTTAGTGGCTGAGGTTGAAGATCTGTATGCCAACCCCAACCGAGCCGCGAAGGGAACCATTATTGAAGCTCACCTGGACAAATCTCGTGGCCCTGTGGCAACTTTATTAGTCCAAAACGGAACTCTGCGCGTCGGAGATATCGTTGTTGCGGGTTCGGTGCTGGGTAAAGTCCGGGCGATGGTGGATGATCGAGGCGATCGCGTCGATGAAGCTAGTCCTTCCTTTGCGGTTGAGGTCTTAGGGCTGCGGGATGTCCCTGCGGCGGGTGATGAATTCGATGTGTTTGAGAACGAGAAAGAAGCTTCGGCTCTGGCGACATCACGGGCTGAGACAAAACGACAAACCCGCTTAACCAAAGGTCGGATCAGTCTGAGTGAATTCTCGGCTCGTGCTCAAGAAGGTGAGTTGAAGGAACTCAACTTAATCCTGAAGGCAGACGTTCAAGGTTCAGTAGAAGCCATTGTCAATGCCTTGAAAAAACTGCCTCAGAAAGAAGTTGAACTGCAACTGCTTTTAGCTGCACCCGGAGAAATTACCGAAACGGACATTGATTTAGCGGCAGCTAGTGATGCGGTTTTACTTGGATTTAATACCACCTTGGCTCATGGCGCACGCCAAGCCGCTGATCGCGCTGGAGTGGATATCCGCGATTACAACATCATTTATAACCTCTTAGATGATGTTCAAGCGGCGATGGAAGGGTTATTAGAACCGGAACTGGTGGAAGAAGCTCTGGGTCAAGTGGAAGTTCGGGCAATTTTCCCCGTCGGACGCAGTACGGTGGCGGGTTGTTATGTGCTCTCCGGTAAAGTCATCCGTAACTGTAAAGTCCGAGTCCGTCGTAAAGGCGAAATCGTTCATGAAGGCGCTCTTGACTCCTTGAAACGGATGAAAGAAGATGCTAAGGAAGTTAATGCCGGTTATGAATGTGGTATTGCCTTGGATAATTTCAACGACTGGAACATGGGCGATATCATTGAAGCTTATCGGATGACCACGAAACGTCGTACCCTAACCTTATAATCTTTATCCCTAATTGCTTAACAGCCACCTTTTATTCCAGTAATAATCGGTGGTTGTTGCTGTTTTAAGCGTCTGCGGGATTTAGGGGGATCATCGCCCAGGTGGTGTAGGTTCCAATGGGACTCCACAAAACAAAAGGAAGCAGTAAAAAGGCTGCGGTCTGAGAAATTGGCCAAACACTAATTATCAGCATTAAGCCTAAAATAAAACCGGTTCCCCCTAAAAGGGTTCCAACTCGTAAACTTTTCGTTTTACACATCACAGGGGTATAGGACAAAATCACTAATTCTACTAATAGATAAAACCCCATTAACACCCAAGTTTGAGGCGTTTGGGGTTCGGCTTCCCAAACTAAAATTGCTGACCAAGCCCCCCCAATAAAAACAATTGTCCAAATTAAAGGAATCGCCTTTTCAAAGGTTAACCAACCCGGACGAGTTAAACGATTAAACCATCGGATGTCATTAGGCGTTAAAAGGATATTATTGGCTAAGGCGACGAGAAAAGTTACTCCTCCAATTACCATCCAAGATTTAATCATAATTTTTCGCTCTTTTAACCTTATTCTGGTTATTTTATATTAGTTGGTTATGAGTTAAATCTCCCAAAAGCATGAAAATTAAGTGCTATCCCTAAACAATTCCAGCCCATTGCATTAATTTTAAAAGAGAATCCAAATTGACCTTAATATTTTGAGATCCATCCGTAGGAGAACAATGGGTATTCGCTGCTTCACAAAATAAACAGTAATAATCACAACCCACAATATTACTTAATTCCCAATAACAAGATAGCGTCCAATTTGGCATTAAAAACTCAATGACCTGAGTTCCTGGGGTACAAAAAACTAAATTGGTTAAAGCGGCTCCATGGGGAGAAATAATGACTTTAGTATTTGCCATATAATAGGCTTGTTGTCTAACTGATAAAGTTTCTAAATTCAAGGCGGTAAACCCAAATTGCTGTAAAAATAAGATGACTTCTGCTTCATTATCGACTTGACGATAGGATGCCTGACTTCGACTTAAATAAACTCTTTCTAAGGGCAGTAATTCTAAGTTTTCTTGAGAATTGAGACACAAATTTTTCAAGAAATTACAAGCCCATTGAGGGGTTCTGGACGTTGCATGAGAATAGGAAGGAATTAAAATTTTATCTGCTTTTAAAGCAGGATTTTTGCAACTTTCAATGATTTTTTCTGAGGGAATTTTTAATAGTTGCAATGTCTCATATTCATAGTTTAATTGGTATCGATTCACCACAAAATAATCGACTTCTTCAATTAAAAAATGTTGTAATAATAAATCAAATCTAGCAATAATATCAAACATCCAGTGGTAATAATTTGTACCCCATTTTACTGATAAAAATGCCACTGTTCCACCGATATTTCGTGACGAAATAAAATGAGGAGAATTAACTAATAAAGCCGCACTTCCGGTGGATAAATCTGTGATTAATTGATTCTCTGAATTGAGAACAGCACTGGTTAATGTATCCGCCCAAACTTGGCTTTGAGGAATACTATAAACAAAGGTTTCCGGGAAATGAATTGAGGTTAATTGAAAATGAGGGTTGAGACTTCCTTCGATTAATTTAGGGGGAGTAAGTTTGATATTACTAGGTAGATAAACTGGAATTTTAGTTAAATTTTTTTCTGTAGGAGTCGTAATAAAATGATCATCTGATAAATTAAATATTTTTTGAATTAAAGAAATTGGTAATTGATGATGAACCTCACAAAGAATAGCATCTAATAGCTGATTATTTTGTTTAAAAATAGTAGAAATACAATAATATGCTTCATGATAATCTGGCTGTAATTGTAATCCTTTAATTAAATAATCTAAAGCTAGATCCCATAGTTTTTGTTGAATTAAAATTTTACCAATTGCGATATAATAACAGCTTTGCGGATTTATATTGATGGCATTTTGGTAGGCTTGAATTGCATTTTCTAACTGATTTTGAGATAAAAAAACTTCTGCTAACTTCCCATAAAACCAATCTACATTTGGATTAATTTGAATTGCTTGAGAATAAATTTTAATTGCATTTTGTTGTTGTTTTAATTTAAAAAAAGCATCTCCTAATTTAATATAAATCCAACAATTTATAGGTTCAAGTTCAATTGCTTTTTTATAATAATCAATGGATTTTTCTATCTGGTTTAAGTTAAAGAAAGATTCCCCTAGACCAAAATAAGCCCAACAAAAATTATGATTAAATTTAATAAATTGGCTATAGGCTGTGATCGCTTCTTCCCAGCGTTCTAATTTAATTAATACTTCTCCTAAACTATTGTAAGACCAAGAAAAATTAGGGTTAATTTTAATAGATTTAGAATAAGCATTTATGGCATCTTCATAACGTTTTAACTGCATTAAAGCTTGACCTAATTTATAATAAATCTGGTCATTGTCAGGATTTAATTCAATGGCTTGATTATAGAAAGATAAAGCTAGTTCAGGGGTTCCCTGTTCTAAATAATGATTTGCAGAAATTAAATAAGATTCTGCTGTTTGTAAATCATTTCTGGTATTATTATCGTTAAAATAGCTCATTATTATTCAATAACCTTTGCCATTTTTAAAAGTTTAATAATATTATAAGGCTTAACTTTTATATTGTCAAAAATGGGAATAGAATTTAATTCGACCTCATCCACAGATTCACCGACACAACAGTAATATTCACAGCTAACTATATTGCAAAGTTGCCAATAATAAGAAGTTTCCCATTGAGGAAATAAAAATTCAATCACCTTTGTATTAGGACGACAAAAGATTAAATTAGTTAATCCTGACCCATGGGGTGCAATAATAATTTCTGCATTAGCAAAATAACCAACTTGTTCTTGAAAAGGTAAATGTTCTAAACACACTGTTTGAAAACCTAATGTTTCTAAAAAGGGTAAAAATTCCGACTCATTCATGACTTTTCGGCAGTTAGCATTTTCGCGGCTTATATAAATTCGCTGAGGATAATTATTTGTATTAATACCAGAAAAAAGAAATTTATTTCTAATAAAATTTACTCCCCATTTGGAGGACTTTAAATAACTCCACTGAACAAAAGATGGAACTAATAATACTGAACCTTTTACAGAGGGATAAATACAGTTATCAATCACTTTATGTTCAGGAATATTCAACAGCTTTAGCATTTCTTTTTCATAAGGAGATTGGTGACGGTTAACGACAAACCAATCAATTTTATTAAAATCAAAATCAGCTTTCTCTAATAAATGCAAACGGGCTATAATATCAAACATCCAATGGTAATAAATTAATCCGAATTGCGCTGATAAAAAAGCGACATTTCCTTCTAATTCTAAAGGCTCTGGTAATTGCTCACGACTAATTACTAACTCACTACAACCTGTTGATAAATCCTTAATTAACTGGTGTTCTGAAGTCATGACAGCAGATGTTAAAGCATCTCCCCATACTCGTCCATTAGGGATCACTGCAACAAACGCTTCTGGGGATACCATAGAGTTAGGAAACAACCTAAAATTAAGTTCACCCAATATTCCGTTTGGAGGATTAAAAATTACCAAACTTTGAGGATAAATTGATATTTTTTGAGCTAGAGTATAATCCTGAATATTTATTAGTAAATCAGGGGATAAATTCAAGTGTTTTTTAAGTACATCAAAAGGGATGATTTGCAAATATTTACATCCATCTCCATCTAACGTTCGACCCATTTTTTCTAAAATTAAACCCAATTTAACATAACTATCAAAATCGTCTGAGTGTCGTTTTAACCATTGCAATAGATAAGAAATTGCGTCTTCCCAATTTCCTAAATTAGAATGCACTTCTACTAAGTTTAAATTTAAGTCAGGATAATCAGGATTAATGTTTAGACAATTACTAAAAGCAATGTACGCTTCTTCCCATTGTTTCAATTCTTTTAAAACTATTCCTAAATTAAAATAAGCTGCTGCAATATTAGGATTAATATCAATAAAATGACGATAAGTAGAAACTGCTTTTTTTTCCTGTTTAACCGATTGGTAAGCCTCCCCTAAACCATAATACGACCAGCTAAAATCAGGATTTAATTCTATGGCCTTTTGATAGGCTAAAATTGCTTCTTCAAAGCGTTGTAGCTTACTTAAATTTTCTCCTAAACCTTGATACGACCAGCTAAAATCAGGATTTAATTCTATCGCTTTTTGATAGGCTAAAATTGCTTCTTCAAAGCGTTGTAGCTTACTTAAATTTTCTCCTAAACCTTGATACGACCAGCTAAAATCAGGATTCAATTCTATCGCTTTTTGATAGGCTAAAATTGCTTCTTTAAAATGTTCTTTTTGACTTAAAGCCAACCCTAATTGACAGTAAGGATGATAAAAGGTAGGATTAAATTGAATGGCGTAACGATAGCAAACAATTGCTTGATCAATTTTGTCATTGTCTAAAAATTTATTTCCTAAATTAAACTGGTCTTCCGGTTTAATTTTATCAGGTTCTCTAATTAAAATTTGATATTGACATTCGTTGGCGAGTTCCGTTTGATTGGTTGTCGTAAAAATATTGGCTAAATCTCTATAAAATCTTGTATTATTAGGATTAATTTTTATTGCCATTTGATAATAATCTGTAGCGGATTTCCACTTTTGCTTCTCAGCATAAATTATACCTAGATTGGCATATATTTCTGCTTGATTAGGTTGTAATACTAAAAGTTGTTGATAATAATTTTCAGCTTGCTGGTAGTTCCCTTTTAACTGCATTACAATTCCCATTAATCGATAAGCGTCACCCAAATCTTCATTGTTTTTCAAAGCAATTTTACAAATATTAATTGCTTCATCTAATTCGCCTTGTTTAATATGAATTTCAGCTTTTTTGATAATTTCTGATTGGGTCATAATTATACAATAAAAAATTAAGTTTAAATAGGTTATTATATAGATTTAGCTACACAAATCACAACATAACTTTAATCTAATTCCAGTTCAAGTTCATTCCCAAAAACTCCTCTAACTGCTGATTATAAGGTTGAAAATAATTCTGGAGTAAGGCGCGTGTTGATTGGGAAATGGGGGAATAAGGTCTGGTATTATATTGAGGATATTTTTGTAAATGATATTCAGGTAAACCTAAAAATTGAAGAACTTGTGTTGTTCCCTGATCAGGATTTGCATAAAAGTCTTCACTTTTTAAAATTAAAAACTGTTCTTTGGGAAAGATTTCCATCCATTTTTTTAAGAAATGAATATAGAATCCTTTGGCGAGATATCCTTGAAATTGAGATTGGGTGAGTTTTGCCCAAAAATCAATCGTTTGATCCTGCAATTGTTCTATCTCCTGGCGAACTACCTCTTCAAAAGAACGGTGTTCCCATTTTAAACTAACCCAATGATAATAGTGAGAAATAGCTCGATCAATCGGATTTCTTAACAGAAGAATTAATTTTACTTTTGGGAAAAATTGTACTAAATTTTTAGCGACTTCTGGAGAATTAAAGTTAATGGGGTTTGCTTCTCCCACTAAACACTTATAATCTTGAGGAATGGGAAGGAAATGAGAAAAATACCATTCTAAACCTCGATGAACTTGATTTGACCAAAACGGCATTTCTTTAATCATGGATGAAATCACGTTTGGATGTTCAGATAGATAATAGTTTAAAGAAGTTGTTCCCCCTTTTTGGCTTCCAATAATTAAAAAATCCAGATGATTAACGGGTTTTAAAGTATCTCTAATAAGCTGCCATTTGGGACGAAATTGCGGAATAATTTTTTGACCTGCAATATAATTATATTCAATGGCTGCTGATAAATCACCCTTTTGAGTTAGTAATACCGCTAAATTTAAGTAAAGAATACAGGAATCAGGATTTTTAGCAATTGCTTGGTGGTAAATATTAATGGCTGTATTTAGAGAGTTATTTTGATCAATTAACTCTACAACTATTTGATAATTCCAGAGGAAAAGATCGGGTTTAAGCTGTAAAAATTTAAGATAGGCATTAACGGCTTCATTTCTTTGCTGCTGATGAGATAAAGCCATCCCTAAATTGTAATAAGATTCGGGATCATTGGGGTTTTGTTGAATAGCCAAACGACATTCATTTGCTACTCTTTCTAAAGCTGTTTTTTGCTCTAAAATGCCTTCTAACTGTTGAGCAAGCTCTAAATGATCAGGTTGGAGATATAAAGCAATTCGATAAAAAATAATAGCGACATCCTCATAATTATTTTCAGCTAAATATTTTGCTACTTTTACATAAAGCTCAAAATCAGTCGGTAAAAAATGCTGCCATTGAGATAAATCAGAAGGTTGATTCAATTTTGAATAATAGTCATCAATAACTGAATCTGATCCCGCTTGAATTTGGTCTTGAATAACTTCTCCAATTCGATTTAAACTTGCTAATAAATCGGGATTTTGTTTCCAAGCGTTGAAATAAGCAAAAACCGCTTCTTGTTGGTTTTGTTGTTGATATAGAACTTCTCCTAAATAATAATAAGACCAACAAAACTCTGGATTGAGATCAATAGCTTTAGAATAAGCTAAAATCGCCTGATCCCATTGTTTTTGTTGAAGTAAAGCTGTTCCTAAGTTATGATAAGACCAAGAAAAATTCGGATTGAGTTCAATGGCTTGACGGTAAACAGCAATCGCTTCCACCCATTTATTGTGTTTAGAAAAAATATCTCCGAGTTGATGATAAGCCCAAGAAAAGTTGGGATCGAGTTCGATAGTTTTTTGGTAAAGTGTGATCGCATCTTCCCAGTTTTCTTGTTGGTGATAGATTTCAGCTTGTTGATATAAATCTGATACAGAAATTTCTGAGTTGACAGTGGAGTAACAATCAAACATGATTCAATATAAAAGGGATTAAATTTAATCTTTTGTTAATCGGTACACGATATAAAACATCAAACCAGCAATTGTGGGAATCGCCAGCAAATAGATCAATAAAACTTGAGAAATCCCACTAGCCACATATAATAAAGCACCGTAGGACCCAAATACAAAGATTAAGAATAAAATCAGTTTAATTGGAGTCCATTTAACGGGTTTTAGGGTCTGCATATTTTTACCGCCTAAATTGGGTAACATCACAGATTTAGGCGGTTTTCCAAAATTATCATGTTGTCCTGATGGCTTCTGTTTTGTCATTGTTCCTCAATTTACTTTCTTTAAACTACTGATCATCGATCTCAATAAGACTTATAATAACAGGTTGATAAGCTAAAACTTTAAATTTATGTTGAGTTCATCTCCTCGAGTTAGCGTTATTATTCCGGTTTACAATGGCGATCGCTACATGAGTCAAGCTATTGACAGTGTATTGAGTCAAACCTACTCCAACTATGAGATTATTATCGTTGATGATGGTTCAACAGATAATACCCATCAAATTATACAACATTACATCGAAAAATATCAGAATCAATCTCTAATTCGTTACATTTTTCAACCTAATCAAGGAGTTGCAGCCGCTAGAAATCGAGGAATTCAGGAAGCTAGAGGAGAATTTATTGCATTACTGGATCAAGATGATATGTTTTGGCCAGAAAAATTAGCCCATCAAGTTGCTTGTTTTCAGGCCAACCCTGATGTAGCAATTATTAATAGTGGTTGGCGTTTAATCGATGAAAATAATAATAGAATTTCTGATATTGAACCTTGGCATAATTTACCGAATTTAACCTTAGAAACTTGGGTAACTAGAACCCCCATTTTACCCAGTGCATTGATGTTTAGGCGAGATACTTGGCAGAAAATAGGGGGATTTGATTCTCGGTTTAACGGTGTGGATGACGTTGATTTTATTTGGCGTTTAGCATTGCATGAATATTCAGCAATTTGGTTAACTGAAATCACGGTTAATTATCGGCAACATCAAGAAACTGTTTCTAATACAAAAGCTAAAGAACGAGCTAATTTAATGATAGCTGTTCAAGATCAATTTTTTGGTCAGCCTAATTTACCGGATGAAATTCGTCAACTTGAAAAACTAACTCGATATGAATCTTTGACTTGGATGGCATGGCATTTATATCATACCCATCATCCTCAGCAAATGGCTGAATTTCTACAAAAATCTTTGTCCTACACTCCTTATACTATCGCTATTACCATTTCCGATTGGGTACATCGGTTCATGGGGTATTGTCTGGCTTATGGGTATGAACTGGAACTCGAAAATTTCTATAATTTACAAGATTGGAAACAATTAATTTCTAAAATAATTCCTCAAACTAAACCTAGGGTTAGTGTTATTATTCCAACCTATAACTGTGATCAATATATTGAACAATGTGTTAAGAGTGTTCTGGAACAAACCTATACAAATTATGAAGTTATTGTTATTGATGATGGATCTCAGGATAAAACTCAACAAATTTTAAAACCTTTTTTGTCTGTAATTAAATATATCTATCAAAACAATCAAGGAGCCGCAAAAGCCAGAAATCATGGTTGTGAAATTGCTCAAGGAGAATTTTTGGCTTTTTTAGATGGAGATGACTTTTTTTTACCTCAAAAATTAGCGGAACAGGTTGCAACTTTTGATCATGATCCGACTATTGATTTAGTTCAAAGTGGCTGGTGTATTGTTAATCAAAAAGACATCGGAGTGAGTGTCATTACGCCTTGGGGAAACGCACCGGAATTAAATTTAGAAACTTGGATTTTACATAAGTGTGTGCGTCCGAGTGCTATGATTTTGCGGCGAGAATGGTGGGAAAAAGTTGGAGGATTTGATCATCGTTATCCTCCTACAGAAGACTTGGATTTTGTTTTACGCCTTTCTTTAATGGGATGTAAAACCGTTTGGTTTAAAGAAATTCATGCCTGTTATCGTCAACATGATCATAACTTAATGTCAGGAGGATTAAAAGTTATTGAAAATACTGAAATTGTTATGAATCAATTTTTTAATCATCCAAATCTTCCTGATCAAATTCGTAAATTACATCGAAAAGAAAGTTATGAGCGCTGGGTTTGGTTAGCTTGGCGAATGTATCGAGATGGTTATCCTGATTTAATGATATATTGTTTAGAAAACTCTATAAAATATACTTTTTCTCCTCTAACTGAAACCATCTCTCAATGGCTTGATGCGTTTCAAAATATTGCAGCAGACTATGGAGAAAAAATCGATACTTATGCTTTAATTAAATCTCAGGAATGGCAATCCGTTTTAAATAAAATTATGAATCCAAAACTCAGCACCGAATCTAAACCTCAATTAACACCCGCCACTAATAAACCTCATATTATGTTAATGAATACTGATGATCCCGGTATTGGAGGTTTAGCACAATATGATCATTTAATTTTATGTGAATTAGCTAAATTAGGCTATCGGGTAACAGCCGTTAGACCCCAACATTATAACCCCTTAGTTGAGGAAGAAAAAGAGTTAGGAATTCAGCAATATTGGTTAGACTATAGTACCAGTAAAGATTTACCGAGAATTCTCAGAAATACCCAAGATGCAGAAACTCTTTATCAGGAAATAAAGCCCGATTTTATTATTTTTAGTGATGGCTGGCCTTACTCCCATTTTGCCGCTAAACAAGTGGCAATTCAACAGAATATTCCCTATATGATGGCGATAGGATTAGCCATGCCAGAACACATTGATTTTACTATGGGAGATAATGTTCCCTATGCCAAAGGAGTCTTATATCAATATGGATTGGCTCGGACTTTTAATACCGCAGCCTATGAACATCTTAACATTTTACAAGAGAAATTTGGCTTACCCAAAGATAAAGGAAATGTGGTATATTATGGACGATCAGAAAAATATTTTGCTCCTCCTAATTTAGCAAATCGTCAACGGTTGCGCCAAGAAATAGGGATTCCTGAAGATGGGATTATGTGTTTAACAACGGCAAGGTTAGCACCCATTAAAGGACATCGGTTTCAATTAGAAGCGATCGCCCAATTAAAACACACTTCTATCTGGGAAAAATTATACTTTGTTTGGGCAGGAACAGGAGAAGGAAGTGATCACAATTTAGAACCTGAATTAAAAGAAAAAGTTGAGCATTTAGGTGTTAGCGATCGCGTGATATTCTTAGGACAACGGTGGGATATTCCCGACTGGTTAGATGCCTGTGATATCTTTGTATTAACTTCCTTAGCCGAAGCCGCTCCTTCCTTTGCAATTATGGAAGCAATGGCAAAAGGATTACCCATTATTGCCTCGGCTGCGGGGGGTATTCCCGAAGGATTAGGAGAGACCGGGAAACTGTTAACTAATCCTAATATTGATCCTCAAAAAACGGTAACTGATCTTGTTCAAGCCCTGCAAGAATTAGCTGTTAATCCTCTATTATTATCTAAAATGGGTGTAGCATCTAAACAACGGGCGGAAGAACTGTTTAAAGAAGACCGGATGTTAAAACAAACCCTAACTATTATTAAACAAGCCCTAGAAGCAGAATTTGATTCTGACTTGGCCAATCAACCCCAAATTAAAACAGGAATTAAACAATTAAATCAACAGTTAAATTATGCTTCCTGTCTGTGGAATGCTTGGTTTGCCTATACCCAAAATAATCAAACCGATATGTTAAAATACCTGCAAGCATCCTTAAAGGTTTCAACCTCGGAATTTATTACCGAAACCCTATTAGATTGGGTCGAGGATTTTGTCAGACTCTCAACCTATAAAAATCAACCCTTAAACACCTTAACCCTAACCCAATCTTCTCAATGGAAATACCTGATGGAAACCCTCCTCGGTATTCGTTCTTAGTTAGCCATCCTATCCCTTCCTGAAAAAATGTTATATTAAGATGAAAACCCCATCCATAAATCCACTTTAAGCTATGTCAAATCCTACTCAAATCCTATTAGATATTCCAGAAATTGAACTGCCTCCTACCCAAGATCAACTCCCCTGTGATGATGGAATTCCGATGGAAACAGCACGCCATAAACTGCAAATGGACTTATTAATAGAACCCCTTAGTCATGCTTTACAAGATCAAGATATTTATATTGGGGGGAATATGTTTGTTTACTATAGTCTCGCCCAAGTTCGCAATCAAGACTTTCGAGGGCCAGATGTTTTTATTGTTTTAGATGTTCCTCGTAAAGAACGAAAAAGCTGGGTGATTTGGGAAGAAGGAAAAGGGCCAGATATAGTCATTGAACTACTTTCTGAAAGTACCGCACAACGGGATAAAAACGAGAAAAAATTAATTTATCAAAATCAAATGCGAGTCACCGAATATTTTTGGTATGATCCATTTAATCCCCAAGATTGGCAAGGATTTCGTTTAGACGGAGGTGATTATGAACCCCTAGAACTAGATACTAAAGGACAGTTAGAAAGCCAGAAATTAGGCTTAAAATTGGTTCGCTGGTCAGGAATATTTTATAATATTAATACTGTTTGGTTACGCTGGGCAACCTTAGAAGGGGAACTATTACCTAATAGTCAAGAACGAGAAAAAACAGCCCAAGAAAACGCAGAAACTGAACGCCAACGAGCAGAAACTGAGCGCCAACGAGCAGAAACTGAGCGCCAACGGGCAGACAAAGCAGAACAAAAAGCTAATCGTTTAGTCGAATTACTACGGGCTGCGGGGATTGATCCTGATCAAATTGAATGATTAAATTTTATAGTTTTAACAGGTAAGATACCTGTTCCACTCATCTTATTGATCACAGAGGAATAGTCAAGTTCAAAATCCCTATTTATTAAGATTTATGGGGATCAAACTATACACATAAAATAGTAGATTAGTCATGAAAACAGCATTAATTTGTGGCGTATCGGGACAAGATGGTGCTTATTTAGCAGATCTTTTATTAAAAAAAGGTTATTCCGTTTATGGCACGTCACGGGATGCTCAAATGTCTTCTTTTAACAATTTATCCCGTCTAGGAATTCGAGAAAAAATCAAATTAGAATCCATGAGTCTGACGGATTTTAGAAGTGTATTACAAATCCTGACCAAAATTCAACCGGATGAAGTCTATAATTTAGCAGGTCAAAGTTCAGTCGGGTTATCCTTTGAACAACCTGTAGAAACGTTAGAAAGTATGGCAATTGGAACTTTAAATTTATTAGAGGCGATTCGATTTACCAAAGCCAAAATTAAACTTTATAACGCCAGTTCTAGTGAATGTTTTGGAGATACTAAAGGACTTCCTGCCGATGAAAATACTCCTTTTCGTCCCCGCAGCCCTTATGCTGTTGCCAAAGCTACCGCTTTTTGGGAAGTTGCAAACTATCGAGAAGCTTATGGTTTATTTGCCTGTTCGGGTATTTTATTTAACCATGAATCGCCCCTGCGTCCTGAACGATTTGTTACCCAAAAAATTATTAAAGCGGCGATTGATATTGCAGATGGAAAACAACAGAAACTGTATTTAGGGGATATTTCTATTCAACGAGATTGGGGTTGGGCACCGGAATATGTAGAAGCCATGTATTTAATGTTGCAACAGCAAGAACCCGATGATTATGTAATTGCAACGGGAGAAACTTATTCTTTAGCAGAATTTATTGAATCTGCCTTTACTTGTCTAGGTTTAAATTGGCAAGATTATGTAGAATCTGATAGTAATTTATTACGACCTACGGATATTGCGGTGGGTCGAGGAAATCCCACTAAGGCAGAACAAAAGTTAGGATGGAAAGCAAAATATAAAATGCCGGATGTTGTTAGAATGATGGTAGTAAGCCCTTCAGGGCTTCCCTATTAATCCAAAACAATTAAAACAATAAAATTATGTCTAATTATACACCCTTAAAAACGACAATTCTTCCATTAGAAAATGGCGATCGGTTAACTCGTCCAGAATTTGAACGGCGTTACCAAGCTATGCCAAATCATCAAAAAGCAGAATTAATTGAAGGAGTAGTTTATATGGCTTCCCCATTACGTTTTCGTAGTCATGGAGAACCCCATGCTCAAATTAATACCTGGTTAGGGGTTTATTATGCAGCAACTCCTGGGGTTTTAGCCGCCGATAATACAACTGTCCGACTCGATGGGGAAAACGAACCCCAACCCGATGCTATTTTATTGATTGATCCCAATTTAGGAGGACAATGCCACATTAGTGAAGATGATTATATTGAAGGTGCACCAGAATTAATTGTAGAAATTGCAGCCAGTAGTGCAGCTTATGATCTTTATGATAAAAAAAGAGCTTATCAACGCAATGGTGTAAAAGAATATTTAGTATGGCAGGTTTATGAACGCCAAATTTGTTGGTGGAAACTTCAGGAAGGAGAATATATGCCTTTAGAACCTGATCAGGAGGGGGTGATTAAAAGTCAAGTATTTCCTGGTTTATGGTTGGAGATGCGATCGCTTTTAGAAGGGAATTTGGCTGAGGTATTAAAAAAATTACAGGAAGGAATAGAAAGTCTTGAGCATCAAGAATTTATCCGTCAATTGTGTTAAAATAGTTAATTTTAAACCCATCTATAATGTCATTTTAGCGATCGCATTCGTCAAACAGGAATCCCATGGACAAAAACACCTTAGTTCTTCTTACATGAGAAGTTATGTGATAATTTATATCTAAATCCTCAAGAAAGTTAAAAATTTCTAGCTCTAGGGCAAAAATTCCGAGTCCAATAACTGATCAGATGTAAAAAGACATTCTTCAGGAAATATTGTAGCCGGAAGATCGGTTGTTTTAATCACTTGCTTTCTCGCTTTAGGATAAATTTCTTGTATCTCCTGCAAAAAATAATTATACAGGGTTTTGGACTTTAATAATAATTCTAGTTCAAACCGAAAATTATCAATTTCCGTTTGCCAACCTTTACCACAACGCTCTCGTTCTGATTCCCAATATTGGTAAAGTAATAAATGAATTAGTAATTGTCTCAAATAACTAGAAACCTTACGTTTTTGTTCATTCCCCAAAGCCAATACTTCCTCCATTAAATGTATTAAATCCAGTCCATTTATATCTTTTTTTTCTAACTTTTGATAAGTGTCTTGTAACCAGAGATAATAATCCTGTTCATAAAGACTAGAATTCTCAATATTATTCATTAAAACACCTCAAATTTTATTATTAGCTACCTATACTTGACCCCCACGCCATTTAAAAATAATCGTCTCCTCAGCTTGCTTAAATTCTATATCAAACAAATCAAACACCACCTCCCTACCTAGAAGAATCTCCTCACAAAAATCCGTTTGTGCCCAAGCGACAGGCGCGGTAAAAATATGACCATCCAATTGTATTTCTACCTGTCGTAATAGATACTCAATACTGCCACCAACTCCTTCTGCTTTATTATTAATTTCTCCTTCCGCCTTAGCACAACCTAAATCCCTCCCTAATTTCTTGGTGATTAAACTGAGTTCAGCGCCAGAATCAACAAGTATTTTCACTTTCACTGCGTTCTGAGACTTCATTATTAACTCATACTTAGGTTGCCAATCGTGAGCTTTTAATGTTCTCATTCTCACAGGATAAAAGCGGATAGGTTCTACAAACTCGCTTTCAAATATACGCTCAATTACATAATCTAGGCTTGATAAGCTTGGAGCGATGCCACTCTTCATTTTGTCATAATCTCGATCATGACTAATCACGCCTTTATTCGTATAAGCGATCCACTGACCCCGATATATTTTTAATTTGGGGCGATTGGCTTTATACCAATCATTAGTTGTGGCATATTCTGGTTCCATTATTAATGCTCTCCCTTGAATAATATCCAGAAAAAATTGAATACTTGAAGATGATAAGCTAAGATTAGCATATAATTAGGTTGATGGCATAGTCGCGTTGTCCCAAAGCCAGAATCCGATTCAGTCTATAGCAGTCAACACAATTTGGCTTTGATCTTGCCCTACAATTAGGTAAAATTACAAGACCAGTTTTGACGAATAACTAAGGATTTAGCACCCAGACATGAAAAAACTAAAAGCAATTAACTGTATATGGGATTTTACGGGATCAGAGTCTTGTTAAGATGGCAGAAGTTATTGTTAAATTAGGATCAGACTCATCTATTAGGGAGCTTCCCCTACCTCAACAGGATGCTGACTCAGGACTAGAGGGTATACAGTTGAAGTTACAACGGATTCAAGCGGATTTAGAGCGTTCTACGGTGTTTGTGCAGTCTGTAAAGACAGATTTGCAAAGCCGTGAACAACGGAAATCCTAGAACCCGGGAACTCTTGTACAGATTGATCGTCCTCTTGCCAATCGTGCCTATCGATTTCAAAGTTGAAATTGTGATAAGATGCCCTATGTTGACCCAACCCCAAACTAACAACCCTTATTCTTTGAGAGTGTGGAATTTATGACGGTGACAGCCTTTCAGCAAGCCAATCAACTGTTAAGAGAAGGAAAATTAGAAGAAGCGATGGTCGCTTATCGACAAGCGATCAAGCAGAATCCACAATTTTATGGTGCTTATCAGAATTTAGGGGAAACTTTGGGGAAGTTGGGGCGGTGGGAAGAAGCAGTTGAAGCCTATAGGCAAGCAGTGGAGTTAAAACCGGATGCAGCTTGGTCAAGTTGGGGGCTAAGTCAAGCGTTACAACAGGTAGGACGACTTGAGGAGGCTCAAAAGCTGGGTGATCTAGCCATTGAGATTGATCCGAAGAGTCATCATCAGGGGCGATTGGTGATGGCATCGGATGCGGGGGATGAAGCTCTTAAGGCTCGTCAGAAAGCTTTAGATTTAAAGAGCAAGTCTGCTAGCTTTTCAGCATCTAAATATGGCTACGCTAATCCTTATGAAACCTGGATAGCCGAAAATGAACCTAATGCAGAAGAATTGGCTTGCCAAATTCAAAAATCGAAAAAATTGGCTTATAGACCTTTGATGAGCATTATTACTCCTGTATATAATACTCCAACCGACATTCTTAAAAAAACAATTGATTCTGTTATCAAGCAGACTTATGATAATTGGCAGTTATGCCTGGTAGACGGTAATTCAACTACAACTGGAACTAAAGAAGTATTACAAGAATGGAATGTTAAAGAGCCACGAATTAAAGTTAAATTTCTTGGTGAAAACTTTGGTATTTCGGGAAATTCTAATAAGGCTCTCGAACTTGCTCAAGGAGAGTTTGTTGCTTTGCTTGACCACGACGATGAGTTAACTCCTTTTGCTTTATTTGAGGTTATAAAATTTTTGAACGATCATCCTGATTGTGATGTAATTTATAGCGACGAGGACAAAATAGATTTAGAAGGCAATCGTTCTGATCCATTTTTTAAACCTGATTGGAGTCCAGAGCTTCTTCGTTCTTTCATGTATACTGGACATTTAACTGTTTACCGTCATCGGTTAGTCAAAGAGGTTGGTGGCTTTCGCTCTGAATTTGACTTTTCTCAAGATTACGATTTGGCTTGGCGTATTACTGAAATTTCTAAACAGATTGCTCATATACCTAAAGTTCTATATCACTGGAGAATTATAAAGGGTTCTGCTGCTGCAGGCGACAAAAAATTTGCAAGGCAAAGCAATTTAGCAGCTTTAGGTTCAGCAATGAAGCGTCAAGGATATAAAGCTGAAATTTTGAAATACCCAACAGCAAATAGAGCAAAAATAAAACTAAATGAAGTCCCTCTAGTTTCTTTAATTATTCCTACCGACAATCAGCAGGTTTTATTTGATTGTCTTAACAGTTTACTAAATAAAACTCGCTATTCTCAACTAGAAATTTTAGTTGTTACTAACTCCAATTTGTCTGAAAAAGTCAAAGAACAATACAATGGCTTTTCTTTCATTAAGACGGTAATATTTGATGAAACTTTCAATTTTTCTGCTAAGTGTAATCAAGGTGCAGAGAAAGCATTGGGAGAATATTTACTGTTTTTTAACGACGATGTAAGACCCATTGATGAGGATTGGGTCGAATCCATGTTGGAAATGATACAGTATGAGGGGGTTGGCGACGTCTCCCCTAAACTTATATATGAAAATGGTTTAGTACAGTATGCTGGTATGGTTACGGGAGTACGAGGCTTTGTCGGTACGGCTTTTCACCAGCAGCCTCATAATTCGACTTGGTACTTTAACTTTGTTCAATCAACTAGAACTGTATCAGTTTTATCGGGGGCTTGTTGCTTAGTTAGAAAAAGTGTTTTCCTAAAAATAGGAGGTTGGGATGAAGAAAATACTCCAATAATGGGGTCGGATCTTGATTTTTCTTTTAAAATCCGAGAGCTAGGTTTACGCTTAGTTTATACTCCGTTTGCTGAATTGAACCATATCGGTCATTTATCTATAGGCGCTGCAAAGAAGCAAAAGAAAAAATTATTGACTTCAGATAAGTCCGATCTATTTTTGCTGAAGCGGTGGGGGAAATACCTGAGTTATGATCCTTACTATACTGATAATATGCGCTTTTTTCTGTACTATGATTCTCCGACTAAATACAAAATGTATGCAACTAACAACACCTTAGTTCATAAATCGTCTCGGGATATTTTATTAGTAAGTCATGACATGACTTGGAGTGGTGCGTCTTTGATGTTACATACTTTGGCTGGGTGTCTTCAAAAAAGTGGGTACTTTGTAACGGTTATAGCGCCAGAAACAGGAGCCTTAGTTCAAGAATACCAAAGGCTTAATATTCCTGTAGTTATCGACCCTCTGGTTACGGATTCTCCTCATAAATTAGAAAGTTTATTAAAAAATTACGATTTAGTTGTAGCTAATACTATTGTTACTTACTCTGCTGCTATAGCGAGTAAAAAAATGGGCAAATTAGTTATTTGGTTAATACATGAAGGCTTTTTCGGTCAGGAACTTGCAGGGTCTAATTGGAATGTTCAGCGTGCTTTTATAGAGGCGGATGCAATTGTGTTTCCTTCAAAACAAGCAGAAAGTAGATATGAGAAATTTACAAAAAGAGATAATTTTACCGTAATACATTATGGAATTCAGTTAAGACAAATTAACCACACGACTACCAAGAGGTCTTTTCCTGGGACTTCTCCTCCTCAAAAAATTCGTGTAATTCAGGTTGGTAGTATTGAACCGCGTAAAGGACAAGACACTACGGTTAAAGCTATTCAGGTTTTGCCTAAGACTCTTCAAAACGTCTTTGAGTTTTACTTCGTGGGGCGCACTCTAGATAAACCCTATTGCGACGAGTTGTTAAAACTTACTGCCGATTTGGAAAATGTTCATTGGATCGGTGAAGTCTCTCCGAGTGAAGCTTTGAGGTACATTTCAGAATCTGATGTAGTTGTCTGTTCGTCACGGGATGAAACTGGTCCGATTTTTGTTTTAGAAGGAATGTATTTCCAGAAGTCTATTATTTCAACTTTTGTAGGAGTGGTTCCAGAAGTTATAGAGCATAGGGTTAATGGGTTGCTATTTGACATAGAAGACGATCGAGGTCTGGCAAATAATATGGTTTACCTTTACCAAAATCCTTCTCTGTTTTCAAAGTTTGGCGAGTTAGGATTCGCAAAATTTGAGGAGTTATTCACCGTAGAAAAGTATGGGAGCAGCTTTACCAGCTTAATTGAAAGATTAAGTAAGGATAGCTCAAGTAATTCGCCTGACTCTGAAAAATATACAGAAGTTCAGCGCTTAACAGAAGCCTATGGTTTTCTCCATGAAGAGCTAGAAAAAGCCCAGGTTTTTATTGAGCATCGAGATCGAGAAATTAAGCAACTCAAAGAAAATTATGATATCTTACATGAAGATAGGAAAAAGGCACAAATTATTATGGAGTATCAAGCCCGAGAAATTAAACACTTAAAAGAGGAATATGAAAAGCTAGTTGAAATGAATAAGGGTTTGGTAGCAGGACATAACTAATAGCGAAAAGTTAAGTGCTTCGATAGCCAATAAAATAGCCTTGCTTATGGTTTGCGATTTTACTTGATCTTAAAAAATGTCAGTTTATTGTAGGGTTTATCAGATATGAATTTACGCTTGTATGAGACTCGTCGCGGATTAATGTTTGAAAAGTCAAGTCAATATTCAGATAATGGGCAAAATATGGCGATCGCTGAGAGGGATAAACAGATTGAACAGCAAGCAAAAGAAATCGATCGCTTAAAATCTTCTTTTAACAATCTTCTCGAAGATCGGAAAAAGGCGCAGCAGATTATGGAATACCAAGCGCAAAAAATTACAGAATTAACGAAGCTCCAGGTACAAATAACCGATGATTGGACTGAAGCAGACATGGCTCCACATCGGGAAAGGTTGGCTGAAAAATATTTGAGAGGTTCGGGGATTGAAATCGGTGCCCTTCACAAACCAACAAAGGTTTCTTCAAGTACCCAAGTAAAATACGTCGATTACAAAACAAAAGAACAAAACTTGGTGCAATATCCCGAGCTTAAAAACGAAAACATTGTTGAGACAGATGTAGTAGATGAAGCATTCGTGTTGTCTAAGGTGGAGCCTGAATCCCAAGATTTTCTTATTGCTAATCACGTTCTCGAACATTCCCCTAATCCCATAGGGACTTTAAATAGGTGGCTTTCCAAAGTGCGCCCAAATGGATGCTTGTTGCTGTCAGTGCCAATTGCCGATCGCTGTTTTGACAAAGGAAGACCTATTACTTCCCTTGAGCATATGCTAGAAGACTATAAATTGTTTTCTGAATCCCTCGTAGATGACATTATCAAGGTAACTTGCGATCATTTGAGGGAATTCCTGGAAATTAGCGGTTTAAACATCCGCAAGCAAGCAGGATTGCCTCCAGCAACACCAGAGGAGGAGAAAGAGTTTTTGGAGCGAATTATGCTCAATTTTACAAAAGAATTGCCCAGTAACGCTAAGTCTGAGCAAATAATTGAAGCTCATGTTAAGTGGGTTAATTTAAAGTATGACGTACACTATCAGACTTTTTCACCAACATCTTTTTTGAATTTTTGCAAGTATTTTACGGAAGAAAAAAAATGCGTTGTCGAAGAAATTGTAAAGAGTGGAGGTGGTGAAGCGATCGCTGTTTTGAAAAAAACGCTTAAATAGATCTGAGTAGCGCAGATATTCGGTAAATTGCATCAACTAATCCAGACACATAACGTTTTCCCAAAAGATTATATTCTGGTTTGCATTTTAGAATTAAGCATAAGGAGTTAAAGAATGTAATTGAGTGAATACTTGTAAAAACAATGGGGTCAGTACAAAGATCATATTTTTTGTAAAATTCGTTCAATAAATCTGATTGTTTTGTATCAATTCCCCAGTGTTCATAATTAATTATATCAACAAGACATTTTAAAAAACTAATAGAGGAAAAAGGATAAAATAGCCCTCCTTGATATTCTTTCCAATATGATGTATGTAAATCTTCAATTATATATATTCCACCATCTTCTAAAAGAGGAAAATATCTGGCAAAAGATTTTATAATATCTGAAGAATAATGAGAGCCATCATCAATAATTATATCAAAACTTTTAGATAATTCAATCACATTACTTTTAACTTCATCAGAGTTTGCATCACCTACAAGTACATGAATCCTTGAATCTTTATAGGTCAACCTGGCACAGTTAGGGTTGATGTCGCAGCCTACGATTAATTTGGCATTAGAAAAATATTTTGACCATATTTCCAGAGAACCACCATTTTGAACACCTATTTCTAGTAATCTGACATTCATATTTCTGTAACTTTTTAGAATTTGATCATATACAAATAAATATGAAGACCATTTATCAGATACTTTTCCGGTATGTTGTGAATATAATTCTTCAAGCGTCTTACTTTTGAGAGCGTTTTGAGCCAATACTTGACCCAATCTGTTATGTAATTTATCACAGTTTGGTTTAATCTCAATAGCCTTTTGTAAATATTCAACAGCAGTTTCTAAATCTCCCTGTTGAGTCAAAGCCTCACCCAAACTATACAATAACCAAGCTGAATTGGGATTAACTTTTAAACTTTCGGAATAACAAGCAACAGCTTCATCTAAATTCCCCTGTTGAACCAAAGCAGTACCCAAATTATTATAAGCCCAAGCAAAATTGGGGTTAATTTCAATTACCTGATGATAAAGACCGATCGCTTCATCCAACTTCCCCATCCGCTTCAACTGATTCGCCTGCTTCAGTAACCGACCTGCACTCATAACTTCATTACCCATAAAAATCCAACAATAAATCTACTTAAACAAATTATCATATCCCTGTTCACCAATCAAGTGATAAAACTCAAAACGACTACATTCCAAAATACCAGAACCAATTCCTAATGAGATTTTCATTGCCTTATTTGCTAATGAATTATTGTTATTTAATTGTAAATTATAATAGAGGTTTATTAACCAATTTGAGAGATTTGTTTGGTTGTTAAATTCAGTTCGGGGAAATTAAGCGATCGCATCCCCACCCCACGATTATCTTTAATAATTAAATTAATCCTAACCAAGCTCGCAAGGACTGCTCTAGCCTCTCTCCATCTGCATCAGATAGCTTACCGATAGACTTAATAATCAAACTCTCATGGGCTGTATATAAACCCCGCTTTACCACTGTAGCTACATTGAGCCCAGCCGCAGACCAATCAGAAAGCAAAAACTCCCCATCCAGTAAAGATGCAGTTCTGCTCGTTAGGGGTACGATCAAAATATCTTGAGAGGGGTGTGGCGTACTCACCACAACCGCAGGTCTGACCTTTGAACTTGACAAGTCTGAAAACGGATAGCGAACTAAAATGATCTCATTTTTTGAGTAATTCGGCATAAATATCATCCTCAGCGTTGTCCCAAACTGCATTTAATGAAACCTGACTTGCTTGCAGCCAAAACTCAGCTTCATCATTAGCAATCAAAGTCACCAATACCTGTGTTCCTTCTACTAACTCTGCTGAATCAAGCAATTCAATTTTTCCTTGTCTAACAGTACCCCAAAATGTTCTCAGCATATTTACGACTCAACAACTTGTTGTTAATTAATTATAGATTATAATAGGGGTTTATTTCCCGATTTGAGAGATTTTTTCGGTTATTAAATTCAGTTCTAAGAAAGTTAGCGATCGCACGCCAGGTAATTAAAAGGCGATTGAAATCTTCAACCCGCGTCGGCGGGTTTTGTTTGTGTAGACGCGGTTTCAACTGCCTTTGTTTAAAGCTATATTTAGGAAATTATTCCCAATCTTGGCTAGTATCGCAAATAAAACTATCTGCGATCACTTCCTCAAACTTGTATGGACATTGGGTTGGAAAAGTTCTCAAGGGCAAATTTGTGTCTCGGAGTGCTAGATCAACTCCTGCCTCAAAGCCATCTTCTAAAGCATCAACAATGGGAGACTTTAAGCTAGGATTACGATGAAAATGGCGATTAACTGCGCGGCGTTGTTCCCTGATGGTCAGAAACCAACTGCGAGAACGGTTTTCGGGTTGATATTCCCATTTGAGGAGATGAGCTAACAAGACACTGAGACGGCTGACCAATTCTCGATACTCCTGTCTCCCCAAAGCTTGTATTTCCTCCTGTAAGTTTTGCCAGTCCAATTCTGATATTTGTTTCTCTGCTAATACTTTTACTTGCCACTGTGTCCAGCCATAAAAATCTTGTTCATATTGTGAAACTGTTTCAGAATTCATAACATCGCTCCTTTAATTTAGTCATTCAATTAATCCTAACCAAGCTTGCAAAGACTGCTCTAAACGTTCTGCATCTTCATCAGATAGCTTGCCAATCGCCTGAATAATTAAGCTTTCATGAACTGTATATAAACCCCGCTTCACCACTGTAGGTACATTTAATCCTGCTGCCGACCAATCAGAAAGCAAAAACTCCCCATCAAGCAAGGATTCTGTTTTGCTTGTTAGAGGGACAATCAAAATATCTTGAGATGGATGTGGGGCATTGACCACAACTGCTGGTCTGACCTTTGAATTAGACAAATCTGAAAACGGATAGCGAACCAGAATGACATCATTTTTTGAGCAACTCGGCATAAACATCATCCTCAGCGTTATCCCAAACTGCATTTAACGAAATCTTACTTGCTTGAAGCCAAAATTCAGATTCATCATCAGGAATCAGAGTTATTAGCACTTGCGTTCCTTCCACTAACTCTGATGGCTCTAGCAATTCGATTTTCCCTTGTTTAACTGTACCCCAAAACGTTTTTAACATACTTACCTCTTATAAATCATACCCCACGATAACATCTACGCGAACGCAAAATATCTTGACCTCTAAATAACAGGATAAAAGCAGTTATTAGCGGGTTCTGTTGGTTCTATTCGACTCCCTGATACAATAAAACCCGTTCATCTTTCAACTCCAACCACCCCTCCATGAAACTCGACTTCTCCAACCTCTGCCAACAACACAGCATAGCCCCACGCGGGATTATTTTTATTGGTGCTTCCGATGGTAAAACCCTTAAACGGCTTAACCTTCCCGACACGGTTAAAACCCTCATCATTGATGCCAACCCCAGCACTGTTGAACGCCTACAAACCAACTTTGCTGAGAGTCCTAATGTTCAAGTCGTCCAAGCTGCTATTGCCAACCATAATGACACCGTTACCCTCCATCTAACTTCCCTTGAGTCTAGCAGTTCCATCCTACTGTGGAAACGGTACAGCGAAATTTACCCAAATATCAAAGAAACTCAACAACTCACCCTCCCCTCCCGTACTTTGGATAGTCTTCTCGAAGAACTCCATCTGTCTCCCATTGACTTTAATATCCTGATTCTTGATATCCAAGGCGCTGAACTTTTGGCCTTAGAAGGTGCTAACCAACTTCTCAATACCCTGGATGCTGTTTATACCACTGTTCATTATCAGGAACTATTTGAAGGAGGTGCATTAGTAGAACAAGTTGATCAGTTCCTTGCTGATTATCAATTTCAACGGGTAGCAGAAGTCAGTCCCTACCATCCCGCTTGGGGAGAAGCCTTCTATGTCCGTCAAACCCTTGAAACTGAGGACGTAGTTAATCCGGTTAAACCTTTATCCCAAACCTCCCAACTTCTTCAGGAAACCCAAGAACAGCTAGAAACTTTACAGTCCCAGTACCAAGAGGTTTTGGTCACGTTGGAGCAGACTCAAGTTCAACTACAACAGAGTACAGAAAATTTAACTGAGTTACAATCCCAACGGGATCAAATGTTAGTCGAGTTAGAACAGTCTCAAACCGACCTGAAACAAACTCAAACTCAACTCCAACAATCTCAAACCGACCTCAAACAATCTCAATCTCAACAGGAACAATCTCAAACTGAACTCAAACAATCTCAGTCTCAACTCGAACAATCTCAGTCTCAACTCGAACAATCTCAGTCTCAACTCAAACAATCTCAGTCTCAACTCAAACAATCTCAGTCTCAACTCGAACAATTACAAACGGAACTCGAACAATTACAAACGGAACTCGAACAATTACAAACGGAACTCCAACAATCTCAAACTGACCTCAAACAATCTCAAACTCAACTCGAACAATTACAAACGGAACTCCAACAATCTCAAACTCAACTCCAACAATCTCAAACTCAACTCCAACAATCTCAAACTCAACTCGAACAATTACAAACGGAACTCCAACAATCTCAAACGGAACTTAAACAATCTCAAACTCAACTCGAACAATTACAAACTGACCTCAAACAATCTCAGTCTCAACACCAACAATTACAAACTCAACTCGAACAATCTCAAACGGAACTGCAACAATCTCAAACTCAACTCGAACAAACCCGAAAAGAATCTGATCAGTCCCGTTCTGAACTGCATGAAGTTCGAGAAGAATTAGAGTTAACTCAATTTCAACTCGATGAAGTTCAGGTTGAGTTAGAACAATATGTTGCTCAGTGCCATCAACAGAAAGAAGAACTCACTAAACTGCAAACTGAACTCGAACAAACTAAAACACTCTTAACTCAAGCTCAACAAAAACCAGAACTAACTGTTACTAAAAAATCAAAATCCGATAATGCAGCGATGGTTAAATTATTGGCAAAAGTTCTCGCAGAAACCCTTGAAGATTAATCAGGAGCAATTGTGACAGCTACCCCTTTATCAATTTATCCTAATATTCAACCCACGTTAACAATCACGATTTTTGCAGTTCCTAAACCGTTTCGAGGTCAGATTCGGATAATTCAACGGAATGCTATTCAAAGTTGGTTACAATTGCAACCGCAACCAGAGATTATCTTATTGGGAACTGATCAGGGAACTGAAGAAACGGCGATAGAGTTCGGTTTACGTTATATTCCTGACATCAACGTTAATGCTCAAGGAACGCCTCTATTAAATAGTATTTTTTTCCAAGCTTCCCAACAAGCAACTTACCCGATTTTGACTTATGTTAATTCGGATATTATTTTAACGAGGGATTTCATACCAACAGTTCAACAAGTTGTCAGCCAATACCCGCAATTTTTAATATTAGGAAGACGTTGGAATTTGGATATTACTGATTCCATCGATTATAATAATCCTAATTGGGAACAAAATTTACGCGATCGCCTTCATCAAGCTGGAACTTTCAGTGGTGTTGGTGCTTTAGATTATTTCGTTTTCCCTAAACCTTTATTTTCCCAACTTCCAGAATTTGCCATTGGACGAGCAGGTTGGGATAACTGGATGGTGGGGGAAGGACTCAAACAGAATATTCCGGTGATTAATGCCAGCCAGATAATTACTGCAATTCATCAAAATCATGACTATCATCATCTACCTGGACATCGTTTAGAAGCGTTTCAAGGAACCGAAGCGCAACAAAATCAAGTTTTTCTTCAAAATCATTTTGCGGGAAATAGTGCAGATGCAACAATTTATCTCACCCCTCTATCTGCTAACCCCACCCCGAAGGTTAGTGTCATTATTCCCACCACCTGTGTAGAGACGCGCCATGGCACGTCTCTACCTGCCACCATTGATAGTGTTTACCAACAAACTTTTACAGACTTTGAAATTATTGTTGTTGATGATAATAATTCTATAGGGGAAATGCGATCGCTATTAACAAGAGAATATCCCTTAATTCGCTATATCCATCAACCTTCTTCAGGAATTGTAGCCGCTTATAATCAGGGTTTGGAAGTTGCGGAAGGGGAATTTATCACATTTTTGCATCCTCCAGAAGTGTTTTTACCCAACAAACTCGCTCAACAAGTGGCTTGCTTTGAACAGAAAGCAGGGTCTTTAGAAATGGTTTTCAGTTCTTGGAAAACCCCGTCTAGTTTTTGGAATCACAACATCAACCTCCTTGCCTTTGGGTCGGTATTACAAGGACGAGAAGGCTTGCACGGCGTTCATGGCTGGATGTTACCGACGCTGTGGCAGTTTATCCGCACTAGCACGATTTTATTTCGGCGCAGTTGGGTACAGCGTTATGGTGGCTTTAATCCCCAACTGTCTGAACAAGCTGCTACCCTTGATTTATTGCTGAATTTATCCTCACGGGGGGCTGCGGCGGTTTGTTTGGAACAACCGACAATTTGCAGTTTGGAACCTAAACCGTTAACGGTTGAAAGGATTCATCAAATGGCAGCCGAGTCAGAACAACTGCTACAAAGCTATTTTTCCCGTACCACTGTTAAACCTTGGATGCGTCCTCTGGAGTCTCTAGCTTATACTCAAACCTTCCAATGGTTAGCCAGTTTAATTTCTGATGAACCCCAAAAGGCAAAATTTATTCATAATTATCACCGCTATTTTCAGCAGACCCAACCTTTCAGGGTTAACGCATAAAATTATGTTTTTGTCAAGTCTCGAATTTTGTCTTAATCTTCCGTTACAAAAACTCGTGCATCGGGAATTGAGAATCGAGCCAGAATATTGTAAATTTTGCTTAATCTTGAACGAAGTTATAGCCTTCTAGCCGTCATTTTTACAAATAGACAGACTAACCCCTTGGGTAGTGTTTTTTCAAGCTTACCACAACCCCCATGATTTCGTCAACTATTTGAAAATTATTTTCAATAAAAAATCCGGTTGGAGTCTCTTAATTTTAAAATTTAAAAGGATCAGGAATTAATTATAATATATTCTTATCAATAATCCCTAGGAATAGGAAGAAGAAAAAAATTGTCCCAGAGTCCCCCTTCAATGATGACTGGTACAGACGCGCCATGGCGCGTCTGTACACTGATAACTGATTAATGCTTCTCCCAAATTCCGATAAAACCATAAATGAATCGGTTCTCCTTGTTGTTCTATTCCTTTTTGATAACAATCAATCGCTTCTTTCAAATAGCCTTGACGATGTAATTGTTGTCCCAACTCCTGATAAATCTCAGGATTATTGGGACTATTTTGTAACATCTCTCCATATCGGGAGAGGGGATCTAAATTAACGTTGTTTTTTTTTGAAATTACACGGCTAATCCCTTCATAAGCGAGATCAAAATCCGGTCTGAGGTTAATGGCTTTTTGGAAATAAACAAGGGCATCTTGATAATTTCCTTTTTGTTCTAAGGCTTCTGCCCAGTGTAAATGAATATCGGGTGATTGGTCATAAATCTCACAAGCGCGACGATAACAACTAATCGCTTCATCCCACTTTTGAAACATAGCAAAGGTATGACCTAAAAGATGATAAGCAATGGGAGATCCAGGGTTAAGAACACAAGCGCGACGTAAAGCAACTAACGCATTTTCAATGTTGCCTTGTTGTCGGAGAGATTGTCCTAAATTTTGATAAGATTCAAAGGAATCAGGAATAAACTCTTGATTCCGACGATATTGAGCGATCGCTTCTTCAAATTGGCGTTGTTTGCCTAAAAGTTGTTGTAACCCAAACTCAATGTTGCTCTGATTTTCTGGATTCAGTTCTAAGGCTTGACGATAGGCAGAAATCCCTTCTTCCCATTGATAAAATTGGGCTAAAGCTTGTGCTAATTGCTCATATAATTCGGCTGAGGCAGTTCCTAAATCACAAGCTTGACGATAAACGGTAATCGCTTCTTCTAAATGATGAACTTGAACCAGTGCTTGAGCTAAACTTTGTTGATTTTGAATAGAATCAGGATTCAGTTCAACACAACGACGATAAATTGTTACGGCTTCTTGCCATTGATTTTGTGCAGCTAACGCTTTTCCTAACTGTTGATAAGCGTCTGCAAAATTAGGATTCAATTCACAAGCGCGATGCAAAACAACTGTTGCTTCTTCCCATTCTTGCTGTTGAACTAATGCCGAGCCTAAATCATAATGAGCTTCCGCCGAGTTAGAATTAACGTGACAACGGCGACGACAAAGATTAATGAGTTCTTGCCATTGTTCTTGACTGTTTAAAATATCTTGCAATCGCTGATAAGCTTCGGTTAAATTCGGATTCAGTTGACAAGCACGACGATAGTTACTCACGGCTTCATCGGCTTGATCTAGTTGTTCTTGAATCACACCTAAACCCAAATAACACTCCGGCCAATAAGGATTAATTTGTAACGCTTGATGATAGGCAGAAAGAGCATCTTGCCATTGATGTTGTTGAGCAAAAGCTTGTGCTAAATAATAGTGGGTTTCCCCGTTGTTGGGTTTAAGCGCTAACGCCTTCTGAAATTGAGTAACCGCTTCTGTAAAATTGCCTTGTTGGGTTAAGGCAACGCCTAAATTCGTGTAAAATTCATGAAAGCTCGGATCTTGGTCGAGGGCTTTGTGGAAACAAGTGATTGCTTCGCTATAATTACCCTGCTGAGTCAACACACTGCCTAAGCGGTCATAAAACCAAGGGGAATTGGGGTTGAGATCAATGGCTTTTTGGTAAGCTGCGATCGCCTTTTGGATATCTCCCTGTTGACTAAGGGCTTCCCCTAAATAATAGTAACTCCAAGCGGATGTCGGATTGTCCTGTATCGCTTGTTCATAGGTTTGAATTGGCTGTTCAAACTGACTTGTCCGTAACTGTTGATTGGCGGTCTCAAAATAGCTAACACTCATGCCTGTATTCTCGGTTGATTGTAAGATACAAGATTTAAGATACAATAAGAGTAGGGGGAGACTTAAGGGGAATTAAGAATTAGAGTAAAATACCTGTTTTGGATTGTACAGGAATTCATGGCATTGCATCCCTACCAGTTAGAACAAATTAGAACTCGGTTAGAGCAAGTACCATCTTGGCTCGAAGAAATTGAAACTCAGATGGCCTCTTGGCAATCCCCATCGCCCTCTAGTGAACCTGCTCGTCAGTCGATCTTATTTTACCGAGATTATGGCGGGTTCACTGGAGGACATTTAAAAGTTTGGGATTATTTTAATCATGTCCAATTTTCCAAACGCTATTCCCCCTCAATTTATTTTACGCCTCAAAGTAGTTGGACAGCTAATAATCCTTGGGCAAATTCTGATCAAAACTTTATTTTATCCCAACCGTTAGAACATCCTGATCTAATTTTTATCGAGGTCAAAATCACTCTCTTTCTTCCTAACCAAACAGAAGGTGAAGGATTTTACCTACCTGCCTTAGAAGGAATGGCAGTCGGAACACTGGTTATTTGTCCAGATTGTATTGGCAATCGTTCCTTTTGTCGTTCAGGTAGAAATTGTTTACGTCCTGAGTATGCGATAGAAAGTTTATTGAATGCGATCCAACAAGCCTTACAATATTCTCAAACTCAAATTTGGGAAATGTTAACCCATGGGAAACAAACCGCTCATGAACATAATCTCCTCAAAGAGCGTCAAGCTTTTTTAGAGATTCTCGATAATATTCATGAAATCTGGTAACGGTTAACTGTCCCTTGTCTCCCCTTAACCAATTGAAAACTTATGCCCAAGCAAAACCCAGAACAAACTGTTTTCATTATCACCGGAATGCACCGTTCAGGATCTTCCTTAACCGCATCAATTCTTCAGAGCGCAGGGGTTCATATTGGTCGTCGCTTAATGAAAAGTACCGAGTTTAATCAAAAAGGATATTTTGAAAATTTAGATTTTTTTGAATTTCATTTAGATGCCTTTCGTTCACAAGGCGTTAATATTGATGGTTGGACACTTCAAGATAACTTAGAGATAGAAGATCAATTCATTGACCGAGCTAAAGAACTCATCGAACAAAATGCTTTAAGTGCTGTCTGGGGATGGAAAGAACCTAGAACTACTCTATTTTTAGAGTTTTGGGCAAAACTGTTACCCGAAGCCAAATTTTTATTGATTTTTCGTTCTCCTTGGGAAGTGGCAGATTCCCTGTATCGGCGACAAGATGAAATCTTTCAAACTCAGCCGGAATTAGCCATCAAATATTGGCAGTATTATAATCAAAAAATCCTGAATTTTTATAATCAAGAGCAACATCGTTGTCTCCTAACCAATCTACACACAATTATTCAAAACCAAACTGCCTATATTGATACTATTAATCAAAAGTTTAACGTTGAGTTAAGTTATCCAGCACCCACTGCTTACGAGCCTTCTTTATTAAAAACTGAGATTTCTTCAAACAGTCAGAAACCGACTTTAATTGACTATTATTTTCCTGAAGCCATTGAACTATATCAGGAACTTGAAGGGAGAGCATGGCATCCTGAACAAACACCAGACTTTTCTTGGCAAGACTTATTAAAACCATCTCTGTATCGCTCTTGGGCCTTTCAAGATTGGGCGAATGGGCGTCGATTAGAACAGGAAAATAAATCCTTAAAAGCTCAATTGCAAGACCAACAAGCTGAAGTCCAAGAAGCTCAATTAATTAAAACTGAGTTAGAGCAAACAAAAACTCAATTAAAAACGGCAGAAAATTTATTAGATCAATCTCAATTTCAATTACATGAAACCGAAACGGTTTTAGAAAAATCTCAAGCTCAACTAACAGAAACCGAAACAGCTTTAGAAAAATCTCAAGCTCAACTAACAGAAACCGAAACGGTTTTAGAAAAATCTCAAGCTCAACTAACAGAAACCGAAACGGTTTTAGAAAAATCTCAAACCCAGTTACAACGAACCGAGTCTGTTTTACAACAATCTCATACTCAACTCAACCAAACTCGGACTGAATTAGAAACCGCTAAAACTCAACTGAGTCAAGCTCAATTTGATGTAATGCGGTATCAATCCCAATTACATCAAACTCAGGAAGAATTAGAATATTATGAACTAAACTGGCCTCAAGTTCAGGACGATTTAACACGGTATAAAACTCAACTTGGGGAATCGGAAGCTAAAATTTATGAAGCTGAAGCTTTATTGAGTCAATTAATGATGCAGTTACAACAAACCCAAAAGCGAGAAGAACGCTTTCAAATTCAACTGCATCAAACCGTAAAAGAACTAGAAGAAAAAACAACTCAACTGCACCAAGAACAAGCAGCTTTGCAACAAGCAACTAATCAAGTTAAACAACTAAAACGGGATTTAAAACGCTCAAATTCCCAACTGTATCAAGTGCAAGGAGAGTTAGATTTATACCATTCTCAATTAGAACAATCGGTATCTCAATTAGAAATAGTGCAAACGGAATTGACTCAAACTCAGTCACAATTCCAAGAAGTGCAACAGGAGTTAGAACAACAGAAGACTTATATTCAGGAACTTGAAACATCTGTTGAGCAGCTTGAACAAGCCCAAGCCCAACTCACCCAAACTCAGTCACAATTCCAAGAAGTGCAACAAGAGTTAGAACAACAGAAGACTTATATTCAGGAACTTGAAACATCTGTTGAACAGCTTGAACAAGCCCAAGCCCAACTCACCCAAACTCAGTCACAATTCCAAGAAGTGCAACAGGAGTTAGAACAACAGAAGACTTATATTCAGGAACTTGAAACATCTGTTGAACAGCTTGAACAAGCCCAAGCCCAACTCACCCAAACTCAATCACAATACCAGCAAACCAAACGAGACTTAAAACAAAAACAAGCTCAAATTCATCAACTACAAACTGAATTGAAGCGATCGCAAGCTCAACTGCACGAACTCCAAGTTGAATTAGCTCAATCCCAAGCTCAATTAGAACAAATGCAGGAACGGCAACGCTTAGAGCAAACAATGGCTGAAGATCCCAAACCAGAAAGCGAAATCAACTACAACCTATTAATTTGGGATGCTTGGAATGCTTACCGAAATGGTAAATTACCTTTAATGAAACAGCATCTTCAGCAAGCGTTGAAATTAACTAAAACCTCTCCAAGTGAAACAATTTTGACTTGGTTAGAAACCTTTTCTAAATTATCCTTAGCCCAAGGCTTTGAACTAGATTCCCATGGTTTAACCCATTCTGAGGAATGGCAACAGTTAATGCGCCAAATGATGGTCAAAAAACCAATGCCATTACCTTTAATTAAACCTTATCTATCCACTCCAGAACAGCCTGAATCTGAACCAATAGCTCTGAGTGGGGCAGAAAATCCTAACTTAAATTAAGCTAAGACTCCTCGCGTAGAGACGTTTCATGAAACGTCTCTACCCAGGCGGAACGTTAAGGTTGAAGTCCAAGTTTTACGGCTTCTGGGCGCGATGGTAACAAAGTTCGGCTTCTTCTGTTTCCCCCAGTTGAGTTAAAACATCCCCCAATAGCTGGTAGGTAGATAGCCAGTTCGGATTTAATTCGATGACTCGGCGGTAACATTGGGCTGCTGCTTCTAAGTCCGCTTTGGCAGCTTGGGGAAGAGGTTGTAAGGGAGAGCGATTTTGCAACGCTTCCCCCAAATGTTGGTAAACAACATCAGATTCGCTGATATTTAAGGCGCGACGGTAAGCAGCAATCCCTTCATCCCAACGTTGCAGTTGAGCCAAGGCAAACCCTAAATGATCTTGAGCTTCCAAGGAATTTGGATCAAGTTCAACGGAATGGTGATAGGCAGTAACCGCCTGTGGCCACCGTTGTAAGGTCGCTAAAGCATCCCCCAAATGTTGGTAAATAATCGCCACATCAGGAGCCAGTTCCAATGCTTGATGATAGGAGGTAATTGCCTCTTCCCATTGGTGGGTTAGGGATAAGGTATGTCCGAGAAAATGATAATAAATGGCGAATTGAGGGTCAATTTCTGTGGCTTTACGGAAATCGGTAATCGCCTCTTGCATTTTGCCTTGATTTCTGCTAATCAAGCCTAACTTATAATGAGTCCAGGATGATTTGGGGTTCAGTTTAATCACCTGTTGATAAGACTCAACGGCTTCCTCAATTTGGTTTAGAGCTTCTAACGCTTCTCCCAACTGTTGATAAAGTTCCCAGTTGTTGGGACTGACTTCAAGGGCTTTCCGCAAATAAGCAATGCCTTCGCCTCCTCGTCCTTGTCTAGCAAAGGCTTCCCACAAATAGTGATAACAGGAGGTTGCATCCGGTTCCAATTCAAGTGTGGTTTGTAGGGAACTGATGGCTTCTGAAAAATGTCCTTGTTGACAAAGCAGTTTCCCTAAACTTTGCTGAAACTCATAAAAATCAGGATTCAGTTCCACCGCGCGACGATAGGCTTCCGTTGCTTCAGGGAGTCTACCCTGTTGCTCTAGGAGTTCTCCCAGGTTATAGTAAGACCAAGCCGAGTTAGGGTTCAATTCGCAGGCTTTTTGGTAACTGGCGATCGCCTCCTCAACCTCACCCAGTTGAGCCAGGGTTTCCCCTAAATTGTGGTGATACCAGGAAAAATTGGGTTTTTCGTTAATGGCTTGATGGTATATAGTAACCGCTTCTTGAAGTTGGTTAAGTTGCTTGAGTCTGTTAGCTTGGTCAAAATAGGTTGCAGAGGTTTGGTCATTATTGATCAATACACTGTTCATGTTAATCTAGTCTTACTCTAATTTTACTTCTCTATCTAAAATATACCTTGCTGTTATGAGATTTATCACAAAAGTTAATTTTAATAAAAATATAGAAGAAGCTGATCGGTTTTGTAAATTTGATTTTGATCTTGTTCCAGAAATAATAGAGGAACATCTGAAGTTATCCGGTTGGGTAATTGGAATAGAATCCCCAGCCGTTGGTGTTGAATTAATTCAAGATGGTCAGTTAGTAGGGGAAGCTCCTTTAACAATTCATCGTCCTCGTGCTGCTAAAATCTATGCAACTTTTCCGGGTGCTGAACAAAGTGGTTTTATAATTGATACGACGCTAGAGAAAATTAATGTAGAATCGGGACATATTTTGATCCAAGCTGTTTTGGAAAATTTTCAAAGAATTCCATTGTCTAGCCTGAATTTATCGCAAATTTCTGTGCCTAGTCCCCCAAAGAAAACGTTTTTTATTCATGTTCCTAAAACGGCGGGAAGTTCATTTAATAAGTTTTTACATACCTATCTACATGGAGATAGTCACTGTGAAGCTTATTTAGAAGTGAATCAACTCTGGGCATTCCAAAATTTAGATGTCCTAAAAAGCTGGGACTTTATTTCGGGACATTTGAATATTCAATATTTTAATAGAAACTTTAAAAAAGACAACTATTTACTGGTTACTTTACTCAGAAACCCTCTTGATCAACTTATCTCTCATGTAAATTGGCTGGCTTCTGTTCACCAGTGTGATCACAACTCAAGATTTTATCAATCTCATCCAGATTATATCAAAAAAATGGGATATAATCTCTATGAAAAAGACTTAAAAGATCATCGGGATATTGTTGATTTTTTGCTGAAATATAAATTATTTAAAAATAGTCAATCGTCTTTTTTCCAGTCCGATTCTAACTTAGATGCTGATCAAATAATTGAAAACTTACTTGACTTTGATTTGGTAGGATTAACAGAGGATTATAGCCAATTTCTTAAAAACTATATCACCCTGATTGGTTTAGAACCTATTGTCGAACCTGTAATTGAGCAGATCAATGTAAATTCAGAACCCGCTTTAAATAAGAAGGAACTACTAAATAATAGCAATTTTGTTGAATTTATCAATGATTATAACGCTGTTGATATCAAAGTTTACAATTATTTTTATGAATTAAATAAAAACCGAGTAGACAGTTTTCGCTCTGATGATTTGTCAACAGACCACAAGAAAAATCAAAAGATAGAGTTGGTTTTAGACAAGATAAAAAAATCTGTCAGTGAACCCAATCATGATTTAGAAGAAAGTGGCCAAGAGTTAACCATAACTAAAGCAGAACTTCAAAATACACGAGAGGAGTTAGAACGTTTACAATCTCAGTTCGATGAAGTTTTATCGGAATTAGAACAAGCACATTGGGAACTTCATCAAACTGAACAAGCCCAGTCTGGAAAAGCTGTTTCAACTTTAAAAGGAGAACCTGATCTAGAAGCCATTAAAGACACACAAATACTTGAGCATCAAGAGTTAAGAACTGATAAAATTCTACTGTGTGCGATTGCGAAAAATGAAGCTGCTTATTTAGTAGAATGGGTTGCTTATCATAAATTTATTATCGGTTTTGATCAGGTTTTAATTTATAATAATGATAGTAAAGATGACAGCAAGTTACTCCTTGAGCAATTAGACAAACTTGGAATTTGTCAATATAAATATTGGCCCAGATCCAAAGGCGAAATTCCCCAGCTAACTGCATATAACGATGCGATTCAAACTCAGAGTCAATCCTATAAATGGGTTTGTTTCTTGGATTTAGATGAGTTTTTGGTGCTGAAAAATTTTAATTCGATTCACGAGTGTATCCAATCTTTTGAAAACCAAGCTGATAGTATCCAGATCAACTGGTTAATGTTTGGGTCTTCAGGACACTCTACTTACAGCCCTGAACCTGTTATTCAAAGATTTACAAAATGTGCTGATAAAGATAACCCTAATTCCATAACCGACAATAAGCACATGAAATCTATATCGAAAATAGATTCTATAGAATCTATAGACATTCATATTCCGCGACTAAAACCTAATTCCAGATATTTTCACATTGATGGAACAGAACTGCATTTCGGTGCTAATCCAACTTCAGAGCATATTAAGGGTCAAGGGTATATTAATCATCACCCAGCCCAAATCAACCATTATCAATCAAAATCTTTAGAAGAATACAAATGTAGAAAACTCAAAGGCAGAGCTACCGTTGATGAAACTTCTGCTCAAATTTATCTTAAACCCGGGGATTTTGATCGTCTTAATTCCTATTGTAATCAAATCGACAATCTTGATATTCTTGCTACGCTTTCACCGTTAAATCATAAAATTGATTCTATCTATCAAGCTTTAGGGAGCAAGGAAGCATACCAAAATAAATTTAAAAAATTCATCCAGTCAGAAGCAGCTAGATATAATAGTCTTGGTAAAAGTCCTACTCCTATCAACAAATCAACAATGCCAAAAATCTCTAAGGTTCCTCTATGGGCACCAGAAGCGGTGGGTAAAATTTCCGAGTTTTTAATGGGAAGGCCAGGGGCTAAAATTTTAGAATTTGGTTCCGGTGGTTCAACAATTTGGCTGTCGAGTTATGATGTTGAGCTAATTAGTATTGAGCATGATCAAAGCTGGTTTTACGCCTTACAATCAAAGCTGGAAGAACAGACCATTTCAAACGTTCGTCTCGTCTTCAGAGAAAAGCCCTATTTCAGGATTGCGGATGAATTTCCCGATCATCATTTCGATCTGATTTTAGTGGATGGCAGAGATAGAAATGACTGTATTCAAGCCTCCCTTAAAAAAGTTAAAAATGGAGGGTTGCTGGTACTAGATGATGCCCAACGGACTCGATATCGAATGGGAAGAAATCTACTAGAAGCTTTTCCTTCGGCTAGATACTATCATCCCCAGCGCTATACACAAATTTGGTCGATCAGGCATGATTTGAATTGTCGAAGTTTGGCTGTAGACAATCCCTTTGAAGACAAAATAGAAAGAGTTGTTTCTGAGCAATCAGTTAGTTCGGACTGGGAACGGATCTTCGAGCAAAATCCTATCCGCCTTTATGCAGGTTCTTTGTCGAAACAGGCGAAGGAAGATGGATGGATCGGATTAGCTCTCGATAAATCTGATCAATGGCATATTAAACATGATTTAACTCAACCTTTTCCGATTGGTGATGGAGTCGTTGATTGTTTTCAAGCTGAGGATGTAATCGAACATATAGAGCCAGCAGATTTACTATCTGTGACATTTCCTGAGATTTATCGGGTGATGAAGCCAGGGGGTTTTATTAGAATATCACTACCCGACTATCGCTGCGATTATCTAATTGATCGTTGTTGGAAAAATGAACAAGGAGATGTTTATTATGATCCTCTAGGAGGGGGGAAATGGGATGCTAAACTGAAGCGAGTAACTCCAGGGGGTCATATTTGGTTTCCTACTTATGAAAGGTTGCGATCTCTCATTGAGTTATCACCTTTACGACATTGTAAGGCTGATTGGTTGCATTACTACGACGTGACTGGTCAGCCTGTGATACATGACATTGACTATTCCAAAGGATATATCATGCGAACTCCTGATCATGATCGTCGTGTCCAAAATCCGCGTCGTCCCTTGTCTATCGTTGTAGATTTGTATAAAGACTAAGAAGCCACTGAAGGGGTGAAAAGTTGCTTAATCTGTTCCGAAGTCGCATCGCTCAAAAACTGACCCAAACGTACTTTCACCCCTAGTTGTCGCCCCTTCAGCTTTAAGAGAAAACCTTGATTTTCCTTAGGCTAAAAGGACTTTATTTCCTTCAAATACCTCCTAGCAAAAATCATAGGGATTATATTTGAGGCTTTGGATAGTGACTATCTGTATCCAAAACATCATCCAAAGTTAAATCCCATCTAAATCGATCATAGTTTACTTCTCTAACTTTTTTGACTAAAATAGCAACTCCCCCAAATCCAGCGTGTGCTGCTAGTAATTCTTGCGGTGGATGTACTTGATCTAAATGAAGGCGTAAAGGTGCAAAAAGACCAGACTTGATAATCTCAAATCCTAAAGCTGGAGAAAATAATACCTTCAAACCTTCATCAGAAAAACGCCAAAAGTCCCAAGGTTTTTCATGGATAGGCCAAGCGAAATGACTACTATGGTAAGCAATGCCACCGACTTCAAGAATTTTACTAATTTCTTTAGCAACGAGCCAAGGCATGGCTAAATGTTCTAAAACAGATAACGAAAAAATTGCATCAAATCGTTGATTACTAAAGTATTGAGAGAGTTGATGAGCATCCCCAACAACATCAGTATTGGAGTCTGGATAATAGTCAAATCCTGTGTAAGATTTGAAATTGGAAAATAAAGATCGCTTGCTGGTACTTCCGGGGGAAACAATGCGCGAACCAATTTCTAAAACATTAAAATCATTTTGGTTAACTAAATTGATAAAATCATTAAATAAACCGCCAGCATCAATATAGTTTATAGGAGGCTGTGGTAATGACCCATCAAAAACCAGTGTTTTTTGATAAGTTTCACCTTGACCGTGAGTATTAAGTGTGACTTGATGTTTAGCAATGCGAGGGAGATGAACAACAAAACCACAATTCTGAGTTTGATACTGGGGATAAACAGCACCGACATCAGGACGAGGATGCCATGAAGTAATTGGGATACTATTACCTCCGAGAAAAATTTCTACTTTGTCTAATGCCCCTTTTTTAGAAATCAGCCAGCCTCTAATTGTTAGGGAGTAGTCATTTGACCAAGATTCATCGACTACTAAAATTATTTTGTCATCTTCTACGATCATACACTGATTTCCTTTACATTCAAAATTAGGGTTAATGTGTATCTTTATCGTTTGGTATTACACCGCTATAATTTATAATTTAGAGGTTTTCTTAAGAATACAAATAAACTCAATATGATTTTCTTGAAACTCTTCTACTGTAAATCCAAAGTTTAATTTTTCTTGACAATAAGACAGCAATTCCAGGAAAGTATCAGGTTGCCAGACATGAAAATGAATACTATAATCCATATCTAACAGTAATTTCATCCGATCAGCTATCTGTCCTTCTGGCATTTTATCAACGAGACGAACATATTCTTGATAATGATCCTGTTTAGACCATTCTGGCCCTTTTTGATAATCTTGAACTAAATGCTCAAGAGAAGTCAAAGGACGATCCCGGTCAAAAGTGTAGTGTTTATTGGGAACTCCCATATATAAAATTCCTCCAACCTTTAGAACTCTTAAAAAATTTTGAATTGCACCAATTGGGTTTTGGCAATGCTCAATCATGTGGTTAGCAATTACAAAATCATAAGTGTTATTCTGAAGTGATAATAGTTTTTCCCCATCATCTATAATTTCAGCATCAAGCACACCCAAGGCTGATAATTCTGGATATTGTTGTCTGAGGTCAGTTGCAGACATCCGATCAACATAGTGAACTTTTGCGCCTTCAGGTACCTCTAGTGGAGCGTTAAGCGCACCCACTTCAATCCCTTCCCCAGCAATATATTGAGATGCAATATCTTGGCGAACTTGATATAATACGTCAATCATAGATTAACTCCTGAGTTTTAACTTACACAATTTTGACTTAATCTAGTCTAACTCTTAGAATTGGGAATTTACGATTTAGACTTTAATACTAAAGTTCTGACATATTCTTGTCAAGTGAGGACTATAACACGGATCATTATCAATATACTTTTGCCAACGTCCTTCAATGATTTTTGATTCTCGGTTTAGGCGTTCTTTCTTTTCCGGTGTATCTTCATAACCCCGACTTTTGGATTCATGATGATAAAGTTTAACATGAGGTAAGTATAAATTCCGATAGCCTTGATCTAACATTTTTAAACATAAGTCTACATCATTATAAGCCACCGTCAACTGTTCATCAAAACCCCCTATTTGTTCAAATACTTCTCGCCGACACATCAAACAAGCACCTGTAACCGCAGAAACATTATTAAACCCAACAACATTACCAAAATATCCGGGGATATCAGAAGACATGGCATAATATCCATGACCTGCAACCCCACCTAAACCCATCACAACTCCAGCGTGTTGAATCGTATTATCAGGAAATAACAATAACACTCCTACCGCACCAATTTGAGGACGTTGAACTTGTTCTACCATCGCATTCATCCAGTCAGGATGAATCACTTCGGTATCGTTATTTAAGAATAACAGGTAATCTCCTGTTGCTTGACTGACTCCATAATTATTAATTGTGGAGAAGTTAAAGGGAATATCCAAACGATAACATTTAAACCGTGAAGGTTCCTGAGAATTCCACTTAGAAAACACTTTAAATGTATAATCTTGAACACTGCCATTATCAATAACAATCACCTCATAGTTAGGATAGATTGTTTGAGTAAAAATAGACTGCAAACATCGGTCTAATACTTCTCCTAAATCTCGCGTCGGAATAATGATGCTAACCTTTTTATAATCCATAATTTTATACCGGACTAAATGATGTCCTAAAAACCCTGGAACCCCTGTTACTATTCCTGTTTCTCTCCGTCTATCTACAGCATCTTGAATCGCTTTTTCTGACGCTTCATAAGCATAGGGTTTGGCTTCAGTTCCCCCTGCTGTTGAACCCGAGTGCATTCGCCAGTGATATAAGACTTTGGGAATATGAGCAATTTTTTGAGTTTTTTCTGTAAATCTCAAGACTAAATCATAATCTTGAGCACCTTCATATCCGATTCTGAAACCTCCAATTTCTTCTATAATAGAACGTCGGTAAGTTCCTAAATGGCAAGTATACATCCGAGACAAAAAGGATTCAGGGCACCATTCTGGTTTGAAGTAAGGATTAATTAAGTTACCATTGGGACTAATTTTATCTTCATCGGAATAAATCATATCTAAATCAGGATTTCGATTTAATAATAAAGCAACTTCATATAACCCATCGGGAGTAATTAAATCATCATGATCCAGTAACGTAATAAATTCTCCGGTTGCCAATTCTAAGGCGGAGTTAGAGGATGCAGAAATGTGGCCATTTTTTGTTCTATAAATAACTTTAATTCGAGAATCTTTAGCTTGATATTCTTCTAAAACTTCCTTAACATGGGGAGAGGGAGAAGCATCATCAGCAATACAAAATTCCCAGTAGGGATAAATTTGATTGATCACAGATTCTATGGCTTCTCGGAGAAATTCTTCTGGGGTATTATAAACAGGCATAATCACGCTAAATACGGGTTTATACCGGAATAATTCTATTGTTTCTGCCATTTTTATTAAATCGGATGCTCTGGGAAAATTCTTGTCTCGCCAGAGTTTATACATATAATCTTCAACTAGAATTTGATCTAAAAGTGCTGTTTTTAAACCATTGAAATCAATTCCTAATGCGGGATCAAGTTCGGATGCACGTCGATAATGATGTAGAGCATCTTCTATTTTACCTTGTTTAGCTAAAGCGGTTGCTAAGTTACAGTGTGACCAACCAAAATGGGGGTTAATTTCTAAGCATTTGCGGTAAGTTGCGATCGCTTCTTCTGCATTACCTTGTTTCTCTAAAGTATCAGCTAAATTATGATAAGACCAGTGAAAACCAGAATTTAATTCAATTGCTTTTTTGTAAGCTGAAATCGCTTGTTCAAATTTCTTTTGGCGTTGTTGAATATCCCCTAAATTGTGATAGGAACCAAAAAAGTTAGGGTTTAATTCAATCGCTTTTTCATAGGTTTTAACTGCTGCTTCCAATTGACCTGTTTTTTCTAAAGGTTCTCCTAAACGATGGTAAACATCGGACGAATTGGGGTTAATTTCTAAAGCTTTATTGTAAATAGCGATCGCATCCTCAAACTCACTCATCCTGACAAATGCTTCCCCTAACTTGACCAACATTTCAAAGTCTTGGGGTGCACCATCTTTGACTTTTTTATAATAAATTAGTGCTTGTTCACGCTGATTTTTACTCCATAATAAATTAGCGTATTTCCAACATAGATCTAAGTTATCCGGCTGATATTTTAACAAGGTTTGATAAGCATCAATATCATCGCCATTTAATTCAATAGTTTTTTGATAATATTGATTTGCTTTTTGTAAATCACCTGGGGTTCCTCGGTTTTTTAAAGCATCTGCTAATCGAGAGTAAATATCTGTTAAATTAGGATTTAATTCTAGAGCTTTAGAATAGGAAGCGATCGCAGCGTCCCATCGTTCTAATTTAGCTAAAACTTCAGCAAAATTCTGATGACACTCGGCTGATTCAGGATTTAATACAATTGCTTGAGAATAAGCAGAAACTGCCTCTTCCCATTGATTGAGTTGAGCAAAAACATTCCCTAAACCGTGATAAAATATTGCTGTATTGGGTTTCAGTTGAATTGCTTGGGAATAAGCTTCAATGGCTTGATGCCACTGTTTAAAATAAACATAAACATCACCTAGCGCATGATATGTTTCTGGCGACTTAGGATTAAATTCTAGAGCTTCTAATAATATGCTTAAGGCTTGATCAAACAAACCTTTTTTAACTAATGCTTTACCTAATATTTCATAAGCGTCTCCTAAATTTGGATTCAGATCAATCGCTTTTCGACAAGAATCTATGGCTTCATCCAGTTGACCTCGTTGAGCTAAGGCTTCTCCTAAATATTGATAAGCGATCGCATCTTCTGAGTTAAGTTCAAGAGCTTTTTGATAGTAACTAATGGCTTGATCTAATTCAGCTTGTTTAAATAATGCTTTCCCTAAACTATTATAAAATTCAGTTACATTAGGATTAAGAGTAATTGCACAATTTAACGCATTAATTGCCTGGGGTAAATTACCCAATTTTAATAAAATTTCTGCTAATTGGTATTGTGACCAAGGTGAATCAGGATTTAATTCAATAGCACGTTGAAACGCCTGTATTGCTTCTAATAGTTGATTATTTTCTGCTAACGCTTCCCCTAAATTATGATAAATCCAATGAAATTTAGGGTTTAATTGTCCCGCTTGACGATAAGCAATAATGGCAGCTTGTAACTGACCTGATTGTTTCAGTTGATTAGCTTCTTCTAGTAAATTGGTAGCTGTTTTGAAGTTGCTAGATTTAGATAACATTGTTGATATTTCCTGAATATTCCTAATGTGAATTAACTAATTTATTAGATGATCTGTCAAATCTGTTTTGGTGCGTGCGCTTTCGCTTACGCACCCTACATTTAAGGATTGATTTTTAGCTTCACTTGCCCAAATTTAGCATAAGTTCCATCGTTTAGAATAGCTTGGAATAACAATTCCGTTTGTTCAGATAAAGTTCTGAGTTCAATGGTTTCACAAAATCCACAAAATTCATAATCAGGATTTTTAGGATGCAGTAAAAGAACATCAGGACGGGGAAAGTTAGCCGGAATTTCTTTAATTACTTGACCGTGATTCCCCCTGATTTGAACAGCAGTTATTTTCTCTTGTTGTCCGATTACCCAACCTTTAAAGCAAATTTGACTAACTCCATAATAGGTGGAAATTTCGGGTTGATCAATTTCACAATCCTGTAATTGTTCATGATCAAATTCTATTAAAACGTTGGCAATTTCTACCTGGGCAAATCGCCTTAAACTATAATCCGATGCGGACAACGTTAAATTAGGATTATAACAGGGATCGTGATCAACATAACGTTGCCATCTTTGACGCATAGCTGTCACTTCCTGCATAAATCGCTGTAACTTATCCGGTGTTGTGTCATAACCTCGACTCTTGGATTCATAATGATATAAAACAACATGAGGTAAATAAATATTGCGATAGCCTTGTTCAAGGATTTTTAAGCAGAAATCAACATCATTATAAGCCACCGCTATCTGTTCATCAAACCCTCCCACTTGTTCAAATATTTCTCGCCGACACATCAAACAAGCCGCTGTCACCGCCGAATAATTACTAATAGAAATAATTTGACTATAATATCCGGGGTCTGTTTCCGATGCCATCTGGTGACTATGGGCGGCAAAATGACCCATTCCCACCACAACGCCAGCGTGTTGAACAACTTTATCAGGATACCGCAATAACGCACCCACTGCACCAATAGCAGGCCGTTGGGCTTGTTCTACCATCGCATCAATCCAATCAGGATGAATGACTTCGGTATCATTATTTAAGAATAGCAAATAATCCCCCGTGGCTTTGCTGACAGCATCGTTATTAATTTTTGAGAAATTGAAAGGAATATCTAAGGTATAATATCTAAACCGAATGGGTTCTTTTTCTTGCCATTTTTCTAAAATCTCCTGAGTTTCTGCTTCTGTACTGCCATTATCAATGACAATCACTTCATAATCAGGATAAATGCTGAGAGTAAAAATAGATTCCAAACAGCAATTTAAGATTTTTCCTAAATCTTTAGTGGGAATAATAATACTCACCCGCTTGTAATCTAAAATTTTATAGCGGATTTGATAATGTCCTAAATAAATCGGAACATCTTTAACAATTCCCGGTTCTCCTCTGCGGTCAATTGCATCTTTTAATGCCCGTTTAGCCGCTTCATAAGCATAGGGTTTTGCCTCAGTTCCTCCGGCGGCAGAATTGCTATGAATACGCCAGTGATAGAGGATTTTAGGAATATGGAAAATTTTATCTGTTTTTTCAGTAAATCGCAGGACTAAATCATAATCTTGACTACCTTCATATCCGGTTCTAAATCCTCCAATTTGATTAATAATTTCCCGGCGATAAACTCCGAAATGACAGGTATACATCCGAGATAAAAAGGAATCAGGACACCAATCGGGTTTAAAGAAATGTCCTGTTAATGCTCCTTTTTCATTCAGTTTATCCTCGTCGGAATAAATCATATCTGCGACCGGATGCTGATTTAATAAACTCACCACTTCATACAACGCATCAGGCGTTAAAACATCATCATGATCTAATAACCCGATAAATTCTCCCGTTGCTAACGTTAAAGCTGAATTAGAAGTTGCTGAAATATGACCATTTTCAGTTCTAAAAATGACTTTAATTCTGCTATCTTGCTGTTGATATTCTTCTAATATCGGTTTGACATGGGAAGCCGTCGAAGCGTCATCTGCAATACACAATTCCCAATTAGAATAAACCTGATCTAATACCGATTGAATGGCTTCCCGTAGAAATATTTCCGGGGTATTATAAACAGGCATGATAATACTAATCAGGGGTTGATATTTGAAATCTTTCGTAGTAAGCCCTTCAGGGCTATGGCTATGAGGCGTGAACGCCTCACTACTTGTAGTAAGCCCTGAAGGGCTATAAGGCGTGAACGCCTCACTACGAATTGAATTATATTTCAACCACGCCTGATAGAGTTGTTCATATTCAGATTGAGTTTGAGAGGAAGAAAAGTAAGGATTTAACCTAGCTTTTTTTTTTCGACAATTCCCTCTAATTTCTCCATCACTTCGGGATGCTCTGGGTCTAATTGCAATGCCATTTGATAGAAGACAATAGCCCCATCCAAATGATCATGATTGACTAAGGTATTTGCTAATTGAATATACAATTGAGGATCATCGGGTTTAATCTCAATGGCTTTATGATAAGCAGCAACATGATCAGGGTTTTCTTGAATGACTTGATAATAATATCCCAAGGATTCCTGTAAATCTAATTTAGCTCGATTTCTTAAAGCATCCGCAAGTTTTTCCTGAATATTGGGTAAATCAGACTGAACTTTGATTGCGCCTCGATAAGCTACAACTGCTTCTTCCCACTGTTCTAATTGAGTTAAAACTTCCCCTAAATTATAGTAAGACCAAGGAAACTGAGGATTGAGTTTAATGGCTTGTTCATAAGCAGGAATTGCCTCTTCGCAGCGTTCTAATTTAACTAAGGCATCGGCTAAACTATTGTATGACCACGAATAGCTAGAATCTAAAGCGATCGCCTTTTGATAAGCTGCAATTGCTTCTTCCCACCGTTCTTGTTTAAAGAAAATATCGGCTAAATTGTTTTGTGTCCAAAACACATTCGGATTAATTTCAATGGAACGATTATAAGCAATAATGGCTTCTTCAAATCGTTCCTGATCTCGCAGTAAATCCCCTAATTTTTGATAAACTTCGGCATTATTACTATCAAGTTCGGCAGATTTTTGATAAGCTTTAATTGCCTCTTCTCGTTCCCCAATTTTGGCAAGTGCATCTCCGAAACCTTTATAAGCTTCTGCATCTCCACTGGGATTCATTTGTATTCCTTGGCGCAACACTTGAACAGCATCTTGCCAATTTTCCTGTTTAACTAAAACTTTTCCTAATCCATAATAAGAAGACACTAATTTAGGATTCAAAGCAATGGATTTCTGATACAGGTTAACGGCTTCCTCTAACCGCCACTGACGATTAAAAATCTCCCCGACTTTATAATAAGCAACGGCTTGATTAGCATCTAATCCTAAAATTTGGTTATAAACTCTGATGGCGTCATCCCAACATTCTTGACGGCTGAAGAAATCCGCAAACCCATAATAAAATTCTAAGCGGGATGGTTCTAATTCTAAGGCTCGTTGGTAAGCCTGAATCGCTGCATCTAGTTCTGCTTTTGTAGAATATAATTGACCTAACTGATAATAGGCTCCCGCTAACTGAGGATTTAATTTCAAGGCTTGTTGATAAGCGGCGAGCGCTTCGTCTAATCGACCTTGTTTAAAGCGGGTATTTCCCAAATTAAAATGTTCTTCGGGTGTGGCTTTTTCTGGTTCTAAACTGTAGGCTTTTTCCAAGCATTGTGAGGCTTGTTCTAACTGTCCCATCTGGGTTAAAACCTTAGCAAAATTGCGATAAACCCCAGCAAAATCGGGTTTTAAATTAACCGCTTGTTGATAATAAGAAGCTGCTTTTTCTAACCGTTCTTCTTGAGCATATAAACTGCCTAAATTCGCATAAACTTCAGGATATTGGGGTTGAATTTCTAAGGCTTTTGAATAACAGCGAACCGCCGCCGACATTTCCCCTAAAATTTGCAGGGCATTGCCTTGAATTTTATACGCTTCCGCTAAATTGGGTTTTAATCGTAACGCTTTTTGACAAGCTGCGATCGCTTGATCCCATTCTTTTAAGGCACAATAAGCTTGAGCTTGTTTCAAATAGGTTTGAGGATTACTGGGATGATTCCCGACAGGTGTTGTCCCATTTTTCCCTATGGGTTGTTGCATCGCTCCGGCTAAGGTATCTTGAGGTGAAGCGACTGTCACGGTTGTTCTGGCTGTGGCAGCAGCCAAGGTATCTGAGGGAGCTTGAGGAGTATTTAACTGAATAGCTTGGCGGTAGATTTGTGTGGCTTCCTGAGCTTTACCTTGCCCTTGGAGCAGGGTTCCCAAACTTTGATGGGCTGCGGTTAAATTAGGATTGAGTTGAATCGCTGTCCGATAACAAGCTTCTGCGGCTTTGACATCACCGTGCTGCCCTAACTGATGGCCGAGGTTAAAATATTCTTCTGCCGTTGCTTGATTGGGTTCTAAGGTCAAGGCTTGATATAGGGCTTGTGCTGATTTTTTCGGTTCGTTGAGTTGTGTCCAAACTCTGGCTAAATTTCGATAAGCACCTGCAAAATCTGGTTTTAAGGTGACAGCTTTCTCATAACACGCAATTGCCTGTTGCCATTGTTGCGCTTTGGCGTACAGACTGCCCAGATTAGCGTGAACTTCGGCCCAATTAGGCTGAACTTGCAACGTCCGGGTATACCATTGCTGCGCCTCTTGCAGTTTTCCTTGTCGGAGTAAGATATCCGCCATGAGTTTACAACCGGGTGCATAATCAGACTGAATCTGCAACAACTGGTTGCAAGCCTTGAGCCCATCCTCGAATTGTCCTTGATTAAAATAGATTTCTGCTTGTTGATGGAGAAACTGTACACTGCGGGCGCGAATTTCGTTAGGTAACATAGTTGGTTTCAGTTCAGACACTCAATCGGGATCTTCCCAAAGCTAATTTTACTGGGTTTTGGGTTCTTAATATCAGGTTTTTGAGATTCGACTGTTAAATTTTGAGAGTGATAGCTGTACTCTACTCCTTGTCCCCCATCCCTAAACCTGTTTTCTTTGTACAAATAACATTTCTAATAACCGTTTTAAAGAAACGAGATTGACCCAAATATCCTCCGTCAAGGAATTTTGATACATTAACTCCCGCAGGGGATAGCAAGAAAAGCCCTCTCCCGTTAAAGAATAATGTTCTAACCCCAAATATTGACTAATCACCCAATAATAATGGCGATTATAGTGGGGAGACACCCACTCAATGACTTGGGTTCCCGGTTGACAAAACATAATATTAGTTAAACCACTTCCATGGGCGCCCATAATCACTTTAGCTTGAGCAAACAGAGCCACTTGTTGGGAAAAGGAAAGGGACTCCAGTTGCACCACAACGAACCCCCAGGGATGCAATAATTCAATCACTTCGTTTTCGTTCAAAACCCGACGATAGCGGGCATCTCCTCGACTAATATAAATGCGTTCAGGATAATTGACACCCCCCTTGTCACCCCTCGGTAAAAACCAACGCCGCAAGGTATCAATAGCCCAAGGTTGTAACCATCCCATATATCCAGGATATGAGGGAACAATTAGCTGTTGGGCTTGGATATGGGGAAATTGATCACTTTCTAAGATTTTAAACGCTGGAATTCCCAAACGAGTTAAGGTTTCTCGTTGAAAACTGGCTTGTTGACTATTCACTAAAAACCAATCAATTGTGTTGAAATCAATTCCACTTTGACGCAACAATTCCACCCGTGGCAAAATATCTACCATCCAATGAAAATAGACATTTCCCGACAACCCCGACAACACGGCGACTCGTCCCTCAATTTGCTGTAGGGGCGGTAACTGTTCGGTTTGAAACACTTGATGCTGCATCGGATCATAACTGGGACAACCGGGAAGCGGGGCTGGATATTCCCGTGAAACATCTGCTAATAATTGGTTATCGGGTGTGATAATGGCGATCGCTTTGCAAACCATCCAATAATTTTCTTGAGGAACAATCCAAGCTCGTCCATTGGGAATGATCGCCACAAACAAAGAGGTTGAAGCTATGTTACTCTCTGATATTCCACACTTTTGAATTCCATGTCCCAAATTTTTCCAGGGGAAAGATTGAAAGACACCCTTGAGACAGGGTTGACAGTCTAAACCCCCGCATTCTGTCGGAATTTTACCGGGATTTTTCTCCCCATTCTCTAAACCTGGGCTATTTTTTCCCTCAGAAGCTAATAATCTTAATAGGGAATAATAATGGCTATCTTGTAAATTATGGTTTTTTAACCAGATCAAAGTTGAATTACAAACCCCTTGGGGTCGATCTATTACTTCAGTTCTTGCCCAGTCTTGCAGTAACCTTAATGTTAAAGGAGAGTTGGAAAGTAAAGATTGAAAATTCTGCTGTTGTTGTATCTGTAAAACGGTGTTGTAGTAGTTCGCCGCCGCGTCCCAATCTTCCTGTTTTTCCAGAATTCTTCCTAATTGCAAATCAACTTCAAGCTTCTGAACAAGGGAAACCTCTGACCCCGATTTCAGTAACGTTTGAGCAATTTGATAAACGGTTAATGCAGCGTTAAGTTGCTGACTTTTAAATAAACAATTGCCTAATTTTAGGTAAATTTCAATAGATTGGGGTTGAATTTGGGCCGCTTTTTGGTAGTAACTGACCGCTTGATCAAACTTGCCATAGGTTACTAACGCATTTCCGAGGTTAAGATAGGTTTGAATTAGAAAATTATAAATCGTTGTAGAATCTTTTCCGATTTCTCCATCCCACTGTTTTAAAGCGATGAGAAAATTAGCACAAGCTTGTTGGGCTAAGGACAATTCATCATCACTTGAATGTTCTTTTACTCTCTGACAATAGCCTGTTATAAATTGATGCTCTCGTAAAATAACGTTTTGAAAATACCGCAAAGCTGCATCAATCCGACCTAACTTCAGTAAGGAAGCTCCACAATCGGTGTAGGCAAATCGATTATCAGGATCTAATTCAATAACTTTTGCAAAAAAATAAAATGCAGTTTTATGTTGGTTTTGTTGTTGATAAAGTTTACCTAAATTACTATAAATAAGAGGAAAATCATCCTTGAGTTGTAGAGATTTATAATAGGATTGAATGGATTCTGTAATTTTATTTTGAGCAGCAAAGACTTGACCTAAATTATTATAAATTGAATAATTATCTTCTTCCTTTTTATTATATTTTAAGGCATTATTCCAAGCTTCTATCGCTCCCGAAAAGTCATCTTTCGCAAACAATAAACATCCTAAATTATTATAGGCATTCGCTAAATCAGGCTGTAACTTAATAATATATTGATAAAGGGCAATGGCTCGTTCCGTTTCTCCTAATCCCCCGTAAGCCATTGCTAAGGCAAAATAAGCATAAACATGATGGGGGTTTTGTTCTAAGGTTTTTTGATAGCAGCGAATTGCTTTTAAAACATCCCCACTCCAGGAATAAGCTTGACCTAATTGAAAATATAACTCAGTCCAATCTGGACGCAGACTTAGAGCTTTTTTATAGCAGAATAAGGCGCGATCAAATTCCCCAGTATTGCGATAAACCTGAGCTAAATAAGCATAAGCTTCAACAAAATTTGGCTCTAGTTTAAGTGCCTTTTGATAAGCAGAAATTGCTTCTGTAAATAAGCTTTGAACTTCATACAAATCCCCTAAAATTTTATAAGCTTTAGCACAATAAGGATCTAGTGCGAAAATTTCCGAAAGTGTCGCGTGAGCTTCCCGAACATTTCCTGCATCTACATCTGTTTCTGCTGACTGGATTAAGGTTTCAAGGCTTGAATTCACAGTTTTTTTACTAAGTATTTAAAAATGGGGATAGGAAATTTCTACAATTATTATATTGTATTCTAATTTAGGGTAAAGGTTTAGGGTGAATGCCATAGGCATTGATGAGCTATACCCCCATATTTTAACCTCTCAACTTTAACCTGGGTGCTAGAAGTCGGGGCAGATTTCTATAAATCGTATCCTAACGTTATCAAAACGACTGCTTCTAAGCTGTCACGCAGTTAATTTTTTTGCCCAAAACCCTTGCTGCAAGGACTCTAGCCTACAAAATATCAGATTTAGATGCGTAGCAGCTTAATTGGGTAATTGTTTCAGGACTAAGCTGCCCTAACTTCCGAACTAGCCGAGTTTTATCGAGCACTCGCATTTGAAAACATAGGGCTACTGAATCCTCTAGTAATCCGCCATCTCCTTGAGCAATCGCCATACAAATTGGTAATGTGGCGCGGCGTTGATTCGTTGTTAGGGGAATTGCAAGGATTGTTGTGGAGAACTGAGAAACAATATCATTTTGGAAGATGATGACAGGACGAATACCAGCTTGTTCAGAACCTTGAGTCGGATTGAGATTTGCTAACCAAACTTCTCCCCGTTGAATCAGTTTGGTCATGCTCACGCTTCCTGGGTCAGCATTGCGACATAATCATCCATTCCGGCTTCTGCAAGATTACGGTCTTCTTCGGCAAACTCAATTGCCAGGGAAACAAGTTGATTCGGGTCAAGGGCGACACGATGGCGTCGATCTCGAAATTTTAGGAAGGCAATAAAGTCAGCAACAGCATGAAGTTGCTCATCGGTGAGACTATCGATGTCTTGCTTAAGAACTTCGCTAGTGATTGCCATCTCTGTTGAGGTCAAAGGATTTTAAACGATTGCTCAATTTATAGAATCTACTCATATCCTAGCACAAGGGTTGGAGTGCAGGGAAATTGGGTTTCTTCTAGGCTTAGATTTTGTCCTAATGGGACTTAGACATTTTCTGACTCTGTTCGGGATGGAAATGCTTCAAAACTATAGAAAAAAGGTAGATCAGCAAAAACAGGCAGCAAACCCTTGTCACTATTGGGTTAATACCCATTCAAGCTGAAATCCCTTTTCTCTATCGGTTTGAAGCTATTTTTAAGGCGATTTTTGTCGAAGTCCCCATCGGACGATAGTGAAAGTAAAAGCGGATATCTTTCTGGGTGAAAGGGATTACTGTTACTTAGACTCGTTAATAGCCAGGGGGCGATTTCCTGAACCTGCGACAAGAATGGAAATCGCTTTGGCGTAGAATGGATCTTGGGCTGTCCCCACTAATTTTGGATCAGTAGCCAATTGTTTTTTCTGATCATCAGAAATATCAACTTTAATATCGGGGGTGACACCTTTATGACTAATATCCGTGCCATTAGGCGTATAGTAATGGGCAATGGTCACCGCCAATCCTGAACCATCGGAGAGGGAAAACACCGACTGTACTAAGGCTTTACCAAAGGTTTGAGTTCCCATAACCACGCCCCGTTGATTATCTTTCAACGCTCCTGCTAAAATTTCGCTGGCGCTGGCAGAATTTCCATCCACTAAAACAACAACGGGCAAATTGGTGATGGCGCTGCGGTTATTACGAATTTCCTGATTTTTGCCATTGCGATCAACGGTACTCACAATTGCTCCAGTATCCATCCACATCCGAGCAATTTCAATACTGCTACGCAATAGCCCCCCTGGATTTCCGCGTAAATCGAGGACAAATCCTTGAACTTTTTCTTTGTTTAAGGCTTCAAGGGCGGCTTGCATTTGTTCGGCTGCATGGGAATTAAATTCCCGCAGTTGAATATAACCAATTTTGCGATCGCCTTCGGTATTCAGACGATAGGTAACCGTTTCCAGTTCAATTCGGGCGCGGGTCAGCTTTAAATCAAATTCTTTTCCGCCTTCGCGTCCAATGCGTAAACTCACATCGGTACCAATGGCCCCCCGAATTTTATTGGCCGCCTGTTCAACGGTCATTCCTGTAGTGGAGACTCCATCAATAGACAGCACCTTATCCCCTGGCAAAATTCCCGCTTTCATGGCTGGAGAATTTTTAATCGGCTCAACAACCGTAACCATGCGGGTTTCTTCATCTACAGTCAGTTGCATTCCCACCCCCGTCAGTTCCCCGGCGGTTTGATTGGTTAATGCTTCGTACTGCTTGGGATCCATGAAGCGAGTGTAAGGATCTTTGAGCTTTTCCAAGGCTTTTCGGAGTTCCGCATAAGCGGCTTCACGGGAAGTATAGTTCTTACTGAGAAGTTCTTCCCGTTGAGCTTGCCAATCGACTTTGTTAAAGCTGCCATCGACAAACTCTCGATTCACAATCTGCCAAGCTTCGTCCAATACTGCTTTCGGGCTATCTTTGAGGGTGGCATTGACGCTGCTACTCCAAGCGGGCATCATGAAAGCAGTAACGGTAGCGAGTGCCCCTGTAAACAGGGCTTGACGGAACGGGGAAAAGCGTTTCACGTTCTGGTTCATTGAGTCTCCCTATATCGCTTGAGATCCTTGACTTCCAGTTTAAGCCAGGGATGAAAGCCTTGATTAGATTTTAAAGTGATCTGCTGATCAATGGCTTAGGTAAAAGGAAAAAACTGTTAAAATTAATGACTTTTACCGTTTACCTGTGGAAATTTTCTCAATTTGAGGGGGATTGAGAAAGACAAATCGGGTCTGACTCGAATCCTCTGGGTTGCTAAAATTCAGCTTTTTCAGAACTGTTGTAGCCCAAAAACCTCTAACTGCTCCTTCATTTCAGTATGGGGATTTTCCTGACTGAATTGTTTCGGTTCCAATTATAGCTTGACTGACCATTGAACGGGTAGGGTTGTCGTTACTGATTAAACTAAAATTCAGTCGCCCTGACCCATACCCTGATTCAGTGTTAAACGAGAGTTTATCAAACTCTTGTCAATTATTTATGATATAATTATAAAGGCGCGATCAATTCTGAAAAAAATTGTGGTTCATCTTCCAGCTAAGTTGGCTTTCCCAAAGGACTTATCCATCTTTGTCCCGATTGCGGTTGCCGGAATCGCGTTAGCTAGTATTGTAGGACTGCAACTTTATGCTCCTGGTGGTTTAAACATTTCTGGTGTTCAATCAACACCATCCGATCAAATTTCGACTTCCGCAGCCCAGCAAGCCCAACAACAGGAATTAGCTCGGTTAAAATTGCTGAAAACCTTACCCGCCCTAGGCTATAATAACTTACTAGCTGATTGGGTTTTTTTAGGCTTTCTGCAATATTTTGGGGATGATCCCGCTCGTGAAAAAACAGATTATGAACTGTTAAATCATTATTTTGATGTGATTGTTACCTATGATCCCCTGTGGGTAGAAATGTATAACTTCCTATCTACATCGGTTTCTTTTTACCAAGCCCGACCCGATTTAACGGTTAAGTTGATAGAGCGGGGACTGAAATCTCTTTCCCCGGAAAAAAATATCGGATCTTGGTTAGTTTGGCGAATAAAAGGCGTTGATGAATTATTATTATTAGGAGATACTCAAGCTTCGGTGAACTCTCATCAAATGGCAGCAAAATGGGCTGAGAATACACCGGATCACGCTTTTGCGCCTCGTCTACGAGAATTTGCAGAACAATTAACTCAAGATCCTGATAATAAATTCATCCGAATTCAAAGTTGGTTGATGGTTTATGGGGCGACAGAAGATAAGTTAGTTCGCAAACGAGCCATTCAAGAATTAATAAAGTTAAAAGTTGAAATCAAAACTCAAGAGAATGGGGAATTACAGTTTATAATTCCTCCTGAACTCCTAAAACAGCAAACAAAAAAGAAGAATTCAGAACGGAATAAGGAACAGGGGAAAATAGAAAATAGAAAATAGGAAATAGAGGATAGAAAAAAGTGATTAGGTATCCCACAAGTATTTGTAGCCAACAGTTAAGAATTGCATATTAATTGATCATTTAGAGTTTCCAGGAATCTCATGGGGGTAAGACCCTGGAACCGATCTAAGTTGGGGAAATTTCCTAGGTTGAATCCTTAAGAATTTATGGTTAAGATCAATGATGAAATACCCTAGAGTTATAGCCCCGGTAAGAGTGATGAAACTCAGTAACGGAGGGAATATTAATGAAAATTTTGTTGGTCGAAGATGACCCCCTCACCAGTGCCGCCTTAGCTGAAATTCTTCTGGGTCATCAATATACTATTAATACGGCAACAGATGGCTTAACCACCTTAGAACTGGCTGAGAGTTTTACCTATGATTTAATTTTATTAGATATTTGTATTCCTAAACTAGATGGGATTAGTGTTTGTAAACAACTCCGCATTAAGGGATATCAAAGCCCCATCCTGTTATTAACGGCTAGAGATAGCAGTACAGATCGGGTGATTGGCTTAGATGCCGGAGCCGATGATTATGTGGTGAAGCCCTTTGACCCCGATGAATTAATGGCAAGAGTTCGGGCTTTGTTGCGTCGGGGAAAATCAGTTTCTTCGGCAGTAATGACCTGGGAAAATATTTGTTTTGACCCGATTAACAATGAAGTTAAATGTGAAGATCAGTTGATTCACTTAACCTCAAAAGAATATTGTTTACTAGAACTCTTCCTACTCAATCCTAAGCGAATTTTTAGCCGCAGGGCAATTTTAGATCGACTGTGGGATTTTGCTGAATCTCCGGGGGAAGAAACCGTGAGTACCCATATTAAATGTTTGCGTCGAAAACTCAAAGCTGCGGGAAGTGCAGACTTAATTGAAACAGTTCATGGGTTGGGATATCGGTTAAGATCCCCCTCCAATCCCCCTGAGTCTAAAGTAATGGTTTCTCCGACAAACTCTCGACAGCAAATTCGGGAAAAAACCGCTCATGTTTGGCAAAGTTTTAAAGTTAAAGTTAAAGAACAAATTGCCATTTTAGAACAAGTTTCTTCTGCTTTAGTTGAAAAAAGATTAACCCCAGAACTTCAAAAACAAGCGTTACAGGAAGCTCATAAATTATCGGGATCATTGGGACTTTTTGGGTTGCGGGAAGGCTCACAAGTGGCGCGAGAACTTGAACATCTTTTAGAAGATCCTCAACTAGATATTAAAGACAGTCAATTAATTTCTGATTTAGTCGCAACCCTGAGTTTGGAAGCCAGTCGAGAAACGTTATTAATTCCTTTATCTTCAGAACCCGTTGCTTATTCTCCCTTGATTTTAATTGTTGATGATGACTTAATTTTAGCAGAACAAATTCGAGTTGAAGCGAATGCTTGGGGGTTGCGAGTTGAAATTGCGACGGATCTTTCCGTTGCTCGTAAAATGATTAGTCAAAATCCTCCTAATATTATTTTACTCGATTTAACCTTTCCTAATCCTCAAGAAAGTGGTTTAACGTTATTAGCAGAACTCAGCCGTCGGATTCCTCAAATCCCCGTTATTACTTTAACTGGAGGGCAAAGTTTAAAAGCTCGTGTTACGGTTGCTCGTTTAGGTGTAAAGACCTTTTTATCTAAACCTTTACCGGCGTATGAAATTTTAAAAGCTGTGACGGAGGTACTCTCCTGGTCTCGACGGGGAAGGGGAAATCGGGTTTTAGTTGTGGATGATGATCCTGCTCTTTTAAGCTATATGAGTAACTTGTTAAATGCAATAGGTATAAGCGTTATAACCCTAGAAAACCCGGAAGCTTTTTGGGAGGTGCTGTTAGATTGTCATCCCGATTTATTAATATTAGATTGGGAAATGTCCGGTTTCAATGGTTTAGATCTCTGCCAAGCGGTACGCATTGATCAACGATGGCGACATCTTCCGATCATCTTTTTTTCAGCTTATACTGACGAAAGTAGAATTGTCCAAGCATTTGCAGTGGGGGCTTCCCAATATCTAAGTAAGGACATGGGTGCAGAAGCCCTAAGCACCGAAATTTTGCGTCGTTTGCAACCTATTTTGTAATCGATGAACGTTGAAATCAAATAATTTTGGCAATTTTATCGGCTATAGCACTATACATTACAGTTGTACAAACGGGCCTAAATCAAGAGTGGCCATAGCCTGACGGGATAACTGGCTGTGTCCAGGGGGGTCTGTACTAAATCCAGCAAACCTTTTCCCAATTTATAATTCGTAATGAGAAAAATCTTAAGAAATCAAAACTCAACTTCAAATTTTCTTCAAATTTCCTTGCTAAGTTATTCATAAAAGCAATCAAATGGACACCTGTTCACTTTGAGCGCGGGAATTTATCAGGAAACTTTAGCAGAAGCAATTCATGATTTTCGAGAATTTAAAAATTTGGCAGTTTCTGAGCAATCTGTATCAACAGATACAGATTTTCACCGATAACCCGATTTCAACCAATCCCCCCCTCACCATTTGGGTCGCTCAGGAGGGAACAACACCAATTCGGGATGTCCAAATGCAAGAAACGTCAACCCATCTTCTTTTAAACATCTCTATTCCCTATTTTCAACCCGAAGATTTGGAAATTCGGGTAACATCCGAAACGGTTTTTTTAGCGGGAGAAAAGATTGAACAGGTACAAATTTTGGGTTATTGTGATTTTACCTATCCAGCCCAAGAATTTAAAAGTTTGATTCCTTTACCTTATTCGGTGCATCCCGAAACCGTAACAGCAGAATTTCAGGGGAATGTATTACAACTCACTTTACCCAAGCAACAAACCTTTTCACCCTGTACTCAAGGAATTATCGTTCGTTGTGATTCAACGGTTAAAAGGTTATCTGTGGCTAGAGAGTGAATGGCAACAATAATGTTTTAATTGAGTCTACATTATATTTCAGCTACTACTGGTTAATCATACTTGAGTTTGAGTCTAAATTACTATCATTGATCAACCCTCTAATCCCTTTCTATTCGTTCAGTAAACCCAGTTGGTTTTACCGTCGTAAACCTTTATTAATCATCCGGTTGAGTATTCTGTGGTTAGAATGTATTTAGCGAAACTTGCAATGACAATTTATGTCATTAAATTTGGAGAACCCACCACATCATGGATAATCAAGAAAACTGGGAACCCGATGAACCCAAATTATGGGAACTTCGTTTATATGTTGCTGGGCAAACACCTAAAGCGATTACAGCGTTCACCAATTTAAAAAAAATTTGTGAGCAGTATCTCCAGGGTCAATATCAAATTGAAATTATAGATTTGTTAGAAAATCCGCAACTCGCCCAGCAAGATAAAATTTTTGCCCTTCCTACATTAGTTCGCACCATTCCCCAACCCTTGAAGCAAGTTATTGGGGATTTATCCAATCCTGAAAAAGTCTTAGTGGGTTTAGAACTATGGAAAGGGGAAGAGTGGAAAAATCCTTAATTCAATACAAAAGGAAAAGATCATGAAATCTCATTCTCTGCAACCTAAACCGGAATTTCAGCAACTAAGAGAGGAAAATTTTTACAGCTTTCGTTTATATATTGCAGGAACTAATTTTAAGTCAATTCTTGCTTTAAAAACTATCAAGCACATTTGTGAAACTTACTTGAAAGATCATTATGATTTAGAAGTAATTGATGTTTACCAGCAACCGGAATTAACTCAAGGTGAACCCATCGTTGCTGTCCCAACTTTGATTCGACTACTACCCTTACCATTACAACGAATTATTGGGGATTTATCTCAAACTGAAAGAATCCTCATGGCTTTAAATTTATCCTTTTAAATCATGTTTTTCCTAGATTTGAGAGTTAACTATGGTTAACCTTAAACCATCAGAACTAGAATTAAAACAAGAAGTTGATAATCTGCGTTACCAATTATCAATTGCTGAGGAAACATTACGCGCCATTGGCAATGGAGAAGTGGATGCCTTAGTGATTGCGGGATCACAGGGAGAGCAAGTTTATACCCTGCAAGGGGCGGATTCTTCCTATCGACTTTTAGTCGAAGAAATGAAAGAAGGCGCGGCAACGATTACTACCGATAGTACGTTATTGCTTTATTGTAATAAACGACTCGCTGCTTTAGTCAAAACCCCGTTAAAAAAATTAATTGGTAGCGATTTTAAACAATTTATTTCCCCTTCTGACATCATGTTATTTGAGGCTTTATGTCAGAAGGCGAGTTTGGGTTCTGGGAAAGGAGAATTAATCTTAATTGCTGCGGATGGAACTGAGGTTCCGGTTTATCTGTCCATTAGTATCTTAAATCAAAAAGGGGTTGAAGTTGGATGTTTAATTGTTACGGATTTATCAGAACAAAAACGAGATGAAGAGTTGATTGCTCAAGAACGGTTAACTAGGCTACTGTTAGAACAAGCGGCAGAGTCTATTATTGTTTGTGATCATCAAGGAAAAATTATTCGAGCCAGCGAGGAAGCCCACAAAATTTTAGGTAAAAATTTACTGCTTTCTAATTTCGATGACATGATTAAACTTGAACTCTTCCCCAACTCTAATGGCGGTCAGTCTGGCTTGGGAACAGAGAACAATTCAATGTTTTCAATCGCCTCCGTTATTAATGGGAATCTCTATAAAGGTCAAGAAGTATTATTTCTGCGAGATGATGGCAAAACCTTCAACTTTCTTATGAGTGCTAGTCCCCTTTCAATTCCCCATAATTCTCTCAAAGGCTGTGTGGTGATTCTAACCAATATTACGGAGCGAAAATGGGCAGAAGAAGCACTAAAAAAAATTAATGAAGACCTGGAAATCAAAGTTTCTGAACGTACCGCCGAGTTGGAATCTTTAAATCATCGGTTAAAACAAGAACTATTAGAACAAGCCCGAACTCAACAAATTTTACAAGATCAGACTCAACTTTTAGATTTAGCCAATGATGGAATTGTTGCCGTTGATTTGAATAATAATATTACCTATTGGAGCCAAGGGGCTGAAAAACTTTATGGATATTCTAAATTAGAAGCATTAGGAAAAAATTTAGTTAAAATCTTAAACACTCAATTTCCTAAATCCCTTGATAAAATTCACCAAGAAGTGTTTGAGCAAGGAAAATGGGAAGGAGAATTAATTCAAACAAACCGTCAAGGAAATATTGTGGTTATTCATAGTAGTTGGTCGCTCAAAAAAGATGGGGACGGAAATCCGATTGCGATTCTAAAAATTAATCGAGATATTACCAAGGCAAAACAAGCTGAACAAGCGATTATCGATTCCGGTTTGCGCTTGGCTGGCATTTTAGATATGGCTCAAGATGCCATTATTTCTATTAATGAAGAGCAACAAATTACGTTATTTAATCAAGGGGCTGAAAAAATATTTGGTTATACGGCAAATGAAGTGTTAAAACAGCCCTTTTGTCTTTTAATTTCTAAAACTTTTATTGAAAGAAATGATCAATCTCACTTAGAATTATTATCTTCAAATTGTTGTTTATTTAAAAATATTAAAGATTATAGTGAAGTCATCGGTCGTCGCAAAGATGGTAATGAATTTCCGGCTGAGGTTTCTATTTCTGAGTTGTTTTTAGATCAAGGTAAAATTTTAACGGTTTTTATGCGGGATATTAGCGATCGTAAACAAGTAGAATTAGCGATTCAAAAATCTCAAGAAAACCTGGAAATTAAAGTTCAGGAAAGAACCCTGCAATTGGCAACTTCCAATGATGAATTAATTCGAGAAATTGCGGAACGGAAACTCTTAGAAAATCAATTACATCAAATTAATGAAGAATTAGAAGAACGAGTAGAACAGCGAACCCAAGAATTAGAAAAAGCCATTAACGACCTGCAAGAAGAAGCCCTTGAACGACAAAAAGCCACCGTCGCTCTTCAGGAGTCAGAAGCGCGGTTTAGAGCCGCAATTGATGGCAGTTTAGATGCGTTTTTTCTATTACAAAATTGTCGAGATGAATCTGGAAAATCAATGGATTTTATCTTGGTTGATATGAATTCTAAAGCGGAAGAAATGATTTCCCAAAATAAAGAAAGTTTACTCGGAAAAGGACTTTATGATATTTTTCCTTGGGGACAATGGGGATATTTTGATAAATATCTGCGGGGGTTCAAAACCCATAAAGGATTTGAGGAAGAATTAGCAGTTTCTGACCCGAATGTTAAAGCCAAATGGGTACAGTTGCAAGTAGTTCCCCTTTTCGATGGTTTAGCGGTAACTTGTCGTGATATTACAGAGCGTAAGCAAACCCAAGAAGCGGCTCAACAAGCCAATGAAAAACTTACCCGTTGGGTGAATGATTTGAAACAACGAAATCGTGAAACCGTGCTACTCGGTCAAATGAGTGAGTTCTTACAAGCGTGTAATTCAACCGAAGAAGCGTATCAAGTCATTAATGAATTACTCAAGCCTTTTTTCCCCCATCTTTCGGGGAGTTTATTTGTGACTAAAAATTCTAAAAATTTAGTGGAAATGGTTGCTAGTTGGGGAAATTTAGAGGCGGTGAGTGAGAGTGTTTTTAGCCCTCAAGATTGCTGGGCATTGCGTCGAGGAAGATCTCATTTTGTAGGTTCTCCTAAGAGCCATTTATTATGTAAACATATCTATAAAAAATTACATCGGAGTCAACTCAAATTAATCAATTCTAGTGAAATTGGCCGACCAGTGACAACGGCAATAGAGTCATCTGGGGTTCCTTTACCTGCGGTTGAACATCTTTGTATTCCCATGACCGCCCAAGGAGATGCCTTGGGGTTATTATGTTTGGCTTCTCAGGAACCTGGACAACTTTCTGAAGACCAACAACGGTTAGCTATAGCTGTTGCGGAACATATTGCTTTAGCGTTAGCCAATTTAAAACTACGAGAAGCCTTAGAATATCAAAGTATTCGAGATAGTTTGACGGGGTTATATAATCGTCGTTATTTAGAAGAATCTTTAGAACGAGAAATTAGCCGCGCCCAACGCCAGAAATTTTGTGTAGGGGTGATGATGATTGATATTGATCACTTTAAACATTATAATGATAACTATGGTCATGATGCAGGAGATATTGTCTTACAAAAACTGGGTGCTTTTTTACAACAACATATCCGGGGGTCAGATATTGCTTGCCGTTATGGGGGAGAGGAATTTACCCTGATTTTACCTGAAGTTTCTCTGGAAATTCTTGAGGAAAGGGCAGAAACAATCCGCATTGAAGTTCAAAATCTCAAGCTACAACATCACTATCAAGATTTAGGTCAGATTACCTTATCTTTAGGGCTTGCCATCTTCCCAGCCCAAGGTGTAACCGGAGAGTCCATTTTACGGGCGGCGGATGCTGCGTTGTACCAAGCTAAACAACAGGGACGAAATCAGGTGTGTCTTTTTAGCAAAACCTGTGATCATCTCGCGTGAATTTGATTTATTTTTTATTCAAAATGTATAGATTTATTACAGTTTTCCGAATTTGCCAAATCTTCAAAAGTTCTTCAAATTTGTTTTTTATTGTCAAATCATTATTTTAATCCTGTTTTAAAACTTACCTCCCAGGCGGGTAATTGATCCCTTATCCCTTTTCATGAGGTTTAACAAACGTTTATGCCAAACTGTCCCTGTTGTACTCATCCGATGCTGCGACACTTTCATCGAGGTCATCTGTTTTGGCGGTGTCGCCACTGTTGGCAAGAAATGCCCGATTTAACTGCGGCTCAAGCCTCGATTCTGAAGTATACCGCATCTCTTGAAAAAACAGTTAAAAAATTAGCAGTAGTCTAAGTGGAATGGTAAAATAGCATCCTAAGTCTGAACTAAATGATGTAGAATTAATAGTCTTGTTTTTGAGTTATTTGTTATTTTAATATAGCAAATGTTGAGACTAGAATCATCAAGGTTAAGGATGCAGCCATTTAATTTTATTCTGGTTCCTCAAGGTCAAGAATATCAAGCAGTTATGCGAGGATTACAGAAGATTGAATCCTCGTTTATGCAAGTGATTCCGATTCCCATTGGCTCTCAATCTTTAACGGTTTATTTACAAGAATGGCTAACATCAGATGCAGTTAAAAGTCAGTCCTCAATACAAGTTTTAGTTTTAGGATTGTGTGGAAGTTTATCCCCTAATCTACACATCGGAGATATTGTTATTTATAAAAACTGTTTACCTTTAATTTCTCCAGGAGCAATTCAACATTGTTGTGATATTGACTTAACTTTGGCGTTACACCAGCACTTCATTCCTGCTCATTTAGTGTGTGGATTAACTAGCAAACAGGTAATTACGACCGCCGTTGAAAAACAAAAATTAGGTCAACGGTATCCTGTTGAAGTCGTGGATATGGAAGGCACAATTATATTAGAATTGTTAACAAAAGTAGGAATTAAAGTGGCAATGGTGCGGGTAATTAGTGATGATTTCTATCAAAATTTACCCGACTTAACGACTGTAATTGATCCCAACGGACAATTAAAAAAATTACCCTTACTGAAGGTCATGCTACAACATCCGATTCAGGCATTACAACTGATTCGTAGTGGGTTAAAAAGTCTTAAGATTTTACAACAAGTGACTCAAAAATTGGGGAGATTAACCATGGTTTAAAAAAGTTCACCCTTCACCCTCAGCCTTCATTTCTTGAACTAACACAAACGGTTGCACAATTAATGCTTGAAATCTTTTCTTCGGCTGATCATTCCATTCAGAAATCCGCTCTGGAGAGGGTTTAGAAATCAGTTGTTCACTAATCCAATGTTGTACCGAAGCCGTATTATCCAAAGCGATCGCTTCTCCCACTGCTAATAAATCGAGTTGGGGTTCTACAACAATCACAACTTCTCGTTCCACATGGGGAGTTAACCAATCCCATTCTGCTTCATCCAGATTTTCGGTTAATTGCTCTCTTAAAGATTCAGTTTCCATAAAAAATTGACGAATTACGAATTACGAATTACTGATAACTGATAACTGATAACTGATTAACGTCCTAAATCATGCAGTGCATTAATTTCATCAGCACATTTCTGAGTTAGGGTTAATAATTCGTCCCGATCCGTAGAATCAGGGGGAGGGATTAAATGGCCGACTCGAACGGTTACGGGGGTAGGTCGAGGCAGATAGGAACCTTTATTGACAATGGCGTGAGTTCCCCATAAACACACCGGTAATAAAGGCACTTTCGCTTTAGCCGCAATTAACGCCGCCCCTAATTTAGGCTCTGTAATCCGACCATCCAGGGTACGAGTTCCTTGTAAAAAAACTCCTGTAGCCCAACCATTCTCTAACTGTTTTAAGGCGGCACGAATGGCGCTGCGATCAGGTGAACCCCGTTTAACCGGATAGGCCCCATAGAGGGAAATGGCTTGTTTCAAAACGGGAACTTCAAATAATTCCTCCTTTGCCATATAGGAAACGGGACGCCCCATGCAGCTAGAAAGTAGAGGAGGGTCAAAATCACTGGCATGGTTACTGACCACCACTAATGGCCCTGCTAGGGGAACCCGATCTGCATCATAAATCCGACCTTGAAAATAGAGATGCAGCATCGGGCTGACCACTGACCACTTAAACAAGTGATATAAAATCAAACTGGACAGGGGTTCACGGCTTCTCACAACAGATGCAAATTCTTGATTCACGCGATTGTTTGAATAGTTCGGGAAAAGGTTAGTTTTTCTGACCTTTGGATGCTTGGACGGTCGCTAAGACTTTTTCCATTTCGGATAATTCCACTGCGCCGGAGAAGGTTTCACCATTCATGATAAAGAAAGGGGTTCCCGAAATCCCCAAACTTTCTGCTAATTGGATATCTTTTTGAAGGGCGGCTTGGGCTTGTGGGCTTTGGCGATCGCGGTTGAATTGATCAAGATTCAGGTTTAACTGTTTGGCGATCGCCACATACAATTCTTCTCCTAATTGATCTTGCTGAGTAAACAAGGCATTTTGGTATTCCCAGAATTTTCCTTGTTGTTGAGCCGCCCAGGATGCTTTCGCCGCGTTTAAGGCTTGAGGATGAATCTGAGTTAAGGGAAAATGCTTGTAAACCAGTGTCACCTGATCTTGGTGAGCCTTCATGAACTGCTGGATGGTTTGGTGAGCGCGGGCACAGAAGGGACATTGAAAGTCTGAAAACTCCACCAGAACAATATCTTGAGTTGACGCACCTGTGGCGGGAGAGCTTCCAATAATAGCTTTAGGATTCGTTTTCATCTGGTCGAGGAACGCTTGTCGCGCCTGTTGCAGTTGGCCGTCCTGTTGTTGTTGATACGCTTGAACCGACTCTAAAATAACTTCTGGATGCGCTCGAATCACTTGCAGGATTTGTTTTTCCAGTTCTGGGTTCACTTTCACCGTTTGATCCGACTGGGCGGGTTGTGAACAACTCGTCAAGGCGATCGTAATCATCAAGACCGTGCTGATCCATAACCGTGACCACCGATAAACTTGTTGTTTCATAGCCATTACCCAATCGATTCTTTTTTATACTAACAGTCAACTGTCCACCGTTAACGGTCAATCCTTACTGGAAATATAGCCTAACTCGGCTAATTTTTGCATAACTTTAGCAATACTTTCGGCTAAATCTTCTTGATCAGTATGACATTCAATTTCTGGGTTTGTTGGAGCTTCATAAGGATCATCAATTCCTGTAAACCCTTTAATTTCCCCGGCTCTTGCTTTTTTATACAACCCTTTGACATCTCGATCTTCACAAACCGTTAAGGGTGCATTAACATAGACTTCTACAAAATCACCGATTTTTTCGCGGACTTCTTCGCGAATTTCTCGATAGGGAGAGATAGCTGAAACCAGGACAATCACCCCATTTCGGGTTAATAGATGGGCAACAAAGCCGATCCGACGGATATTTTCATCTCGATCTGCTTTACTAAATCCTAAACCTTTGGTGAGGTTTTCCCGAACAATATCTCCATCTAATATTTCGAGTTTACATTGCTTCTGTTGAAGGATCTCAGCGACCGCTCGGCTAATGGTGGTTTTTCCGGCACCACTCAGACCTGTAAACCATACCGTCACACCTCGATGCTGCATTAACGATTTTTCTCCTGTTGTACTGATTAAGCTAGATCTCTCATTTATTATGGTAAGTGAAGATTGGATCATCAGTCAACTCAAGCTTGATCTCCGTCCCGAATTTATCTTTGAAGATTGCTTTGATTTCTTTTTAATTTTCCTTGACTTTTTAACAATAATTTGTATTGTGTTGAACGGATATTTGCTGTTAAAGGTAACAAAATGAAAAAAAGGATCAAATTTTACAGAATTTTCTCGGTTAATATCCTGAAATTAAATCGAATCACAATAACGGCTCTTAATTCATTCAACAACAGGATGATGGCAACCAAACCTTTTAAATTTTTGTTATTTTTGTTTTTGCTGACTGGAATAATCTGGGGCATTGTTATGGGACAGCCTTCGCAGATTTTAGCCCAGGAAAATCCCTCTGGGACAACAAAAACCTTAGTGATGGCAACCTCCCCAGATTATCCCCCCTATGAGTTTAAAGATACGGCTACCAGTGGAGAAAAAATTGTTGGCTTTGATGTGGATATTGCGGAATATATTACCAAGCAATTGGGCTATAATCTGACCGTTGTGGGGATGGATTTTAACGGATTAATTCCGGCTTTAACTGCTAAACGAGCGGATTTTGTCATGGCGGGAATGACACCGACTCCTGATCGTAAAAAAAATGTAGAATTTTCCGATATTTATTTTGAAGCTAAAAATACGATTGTTAGTTTGCAAGATAAAAATTATACAAATCCTGAACAATTAAACGGAAAAAAAGTCGGGGTACAACTCGGTTCAATTCAACAGGAAGCGGTTAAAAATTGGCAAGGAGTCATTGCAGTTCCCTTGAATAAAACCAGTGATATTATTCAGGAATTAAACTCAAAACGCCTGGATGCTGGAGTTTTAGAAAATACGATTGTTAAAGGGTATATTGCAGCAAATCCAGGGTTAGTTTATCACGAAGTTCCGAATACAGAAGAAGCTGGATCAGCGATCGCTTTTCCGAAAGGATCACCCTTAGTTCAACCCTTTAACCAAGTGATTCAACAAATGAAAGCCAGTGGTAAAATAGACGAACTGGCAAAACAATGGTTTGATCGCCCAGTGGTAGTTGCTGAAACCTCTGAAATTCCTCATGGGACGGGATTAAAACTCGATTTTAATAAAATTGCTCCCAATATTCCTTATATTTTAGCAGGGATTTTTATTACCTTACAATTTAGTTTAGTCTCTGCTTTTTTTGGGTTTCTGTGGGGAACAATACTCGCTTTATTTAAGATTTCAACAATTAAACCCTTGAATATCTTTTCTCAAGGTTATACCTCTATTTTTCGAGGAACACCCCTACTTGTTCAATTAACCTTAATTTATTTTGCCACTCCCCAACTTACCGGATATGATATTACAGCTTTTCAAGCGGGGATATTAACCTTTTCTCTGAATTCAGGGGCCTATATTTCCGAAACTATTCGGGCGGGAATTCAAGCCGTTGATAAAGGACAAAAAGAAGCTTGTGAAGCCTTGGGAGTCAACTATCAACTAATGATGTTAGATATTATTTTACCTCAAGCCTTAAAAAATATTCTTCCGGCTTTGGTTAATGAAAGTATTAACCTGTTAAAAGATTCAACGTTAGTTTCAGTCATTGGCGTTGAAGATCTGTTACGCCGCGCTCAAATTGTTGGGGCCGAAAAGTATATTTACTTTGAACCTTTAATTTTCGTGGCGGTGATTTACTATCTGATGATTATTACCTTAACCTGGGGAGCGAATAAACTTGAATACCAACTCAAACGTAGCAGTTAATACGGCGGTTAAAATTGATCGTTTGTATAAATCTTTTGGAGATTTAAAAGTATTAAGAGGGATTTCAACGGAAATTCAAAAAGGACAAGTAGTTTCTATTATTGGGCCGTCGGGTTGCGGAAAATCTACATTTTTACGCTGTTTAAATCTTCTGGAAACACCCACATCGGGGCATATTTTTATTGATGGGATAGAAATTACTGATCCCAAAGCTGAAATTTTAAAAGTTCGTCAGCGAGTGGGAATGGTGTTTCAACACTTTAATTTATTTCCCCATTTAACAGTTTTGCAAAATGTCATCTATGCACCTATGAAAGTTAAGAAACTGTCTGAACCTGTGGCGAAACAATTGGGGATCGAGTTATTACAAAAAGTCGGACTATCTGATAAAACCGATGTTTATCCCTCTCGACTTTCAGGGGGACAAAAACAACGAGTTGCGATCGCCCGGACTATGGCGATGGAACCGGATATTTTATTAATGGATGAACCCACCTCCGCCCTTGATCCTGAAATGGTGAAAGAGGTTTTAGATGTTATGAAAGGGTTGGCTGAAACGGGAATTACAATGGCAATTGTTACCCATGAAATGGCATTTGCAAAAGAAGTCTCTGACCGAGTTTTATTCCTCGATAGTGGCTTACTCGCAGAAGATGCTCCCCCAGAACAATTCTTTAAAAATCCTGACTGTGAACGGGCGAAGCAATTCTTAGAAAAAATGCTTTAAACTGAACAGGGAAAAGAAAAATGCTTACTGTTCCCTGTTCCCTATTCCCTATTCCCTATTCCTTGTTCCCTGTTCCCTGTTCCCTGTTCTCTATCAACATTTGTTGACCCAAATTGGCAAAATGTGTGTAATATTAACTAATGTTACATGGGTTTCTGTTGTCGGTGAATTCTGATTCCTCATGAAACTGAATCATCTCAGTTTGAATGATAATCTGTATCACGGATAACAGAATTTTTCTCTAAACTAGATACTGCTGTTAATGAGGTACAGAACGATGGCAAATTCAACCCTTCAAGATAATACCGCTTTCGCTTCAAATCAGTGGGGTGAAGATTCTCAAATCTGGCAAAATCTGAAAACAGCGATCGCATCTAGTTCTGGTTTTCAACGCTGGGAATTGGAACGCAATTTAAACCTAATTGAACCAACAACCAATTTAGATCAATTAGTGAGTTTGTACTTACGGGAAACCTTAGAAACTTTAGCGTATTAGACCGTTTGATCTTAACCCAACGTAGAGACGCGCCATGGCGCGTCTCTACGGGATAGGGATGGGTAGCAAATATTGAAGGATGAAATATTAACTTTTAGATAAGCGTAAAACCGTTTCTGCTTTTAATAATTGATGAGCTTCGGCTAACAGATCAGGGATTTGATTCGCGTGGGGACTGTTAACTAAACATTGACTTAAATCTAACTGTTCGACCCCTTCAGCCGTTTTTCCGGGGAACCAATGATCGCCATTTCCTAATAAATTATAGCGCATTTTAGCATAGTCAATCATATCATAGGCGATCGCTAAATTTCTTAACCACAAAATCACCGGAATATTAATATTATTCGGGGTTTGTTCCTGACGAGGTAAACCAATATTCCAGGTTTTCGCCCAGGCTTCCCCAAAACAATTAATTAATTCCTGTTCTAAACGTTGCAAAATAGAAGGTAAAATTTCATCCCAGCGATCTAACAAGGGAAGGGTTTTTAAATGTTCATCAAAATCCGTTGGTTTAGAAGCACCAATACTTAAGGTATGAACTTGAGGATGACTTAAACAAAATAAATTATTAAATACCATTGGACTCAGGGGACTACATAACTGCATTAACTTTTCCGGGGGGTTATAAAGTTGACCGCCTTGATCGGACGGACTAATAATAAAAACCCCCATATCGTGGCGAGTTGCGGCTTCAATAGCCGGCCAATTATTTTGATTAATATAATACCAATGTAAATTTACATAATCAAATTCATTGGTTTCAATAGCTTGAATAATAGCGTCTGTCGGGCCATGAGTTGAAAAGCCAATAAACCTAACTTTTCCCTGGGTTTGTAATTGTTTGGCGACGGCTAAACACCCACCGGGTTTAATTGTATCTTCTAAAATTTCACAGGTATTAATTCCATGAATTCCGAGTAAATCAACATGATCTAATTGTAAATAAGCTAAAGATTGCTCAAAATCTTGTTTAAATTTTAAAGGATCAGGGTTAGGAGAAACTTTTGTTTGTACAATTAATCGTTCTCTCGGAAGTTTAGGTAAAATTTTACCTAACTGCATTTCTGAAGTCCCATAAGCCCTCGCTGTTTCAATATGATTAATCCCCAATTCTAAGGAACGATAAATACAAGCTTCCAGTTGTTTTTGATTAGCTTCTGGAATTTGATCAAAGGGGGCATCTTCCCATTGATGTTGATATCTCATTCCTCCACAGGAAAACACAGGCATCGGTAATTCTGTTCGTCCAAATCGTCTGTAATACATCATAAAAACCTCAAGATTAAAAATTCAGAAAGCGATTTTTTCAGGCTTCACTTACTATGTAGCACATCCCCTGGTAGAACTAGGGAACCAGGGTTTATGCTATAATTTAAGATTAGGAAATTTCCCGAACTTTAGCTTCTCCGTTGATGACTTCACCCACCAGAATTACATCCGCAACTCCCACAAATAAACCATTTTCTAACACCCCAGGAATATTGTTAATTTCTTTTTCTAATTCGGCTGGATTTTCAATGGCATCAAATTTGACATCAATGACTAAATTTCCTTGATCTGTGACCACTGGCCCTGCTTTTTTTACCCCCATTCTCAAGGTAGGTTTTCCTCCTAATTTTTCCAGGGTTTTCATCACCGGAGTCATGGCTAATGGCATGACTTCAACAGGTAATAAAAACGTTGATCCGAGTTCATCAACTAATTTAGAACTATCGACTACCACAATAAAAACTTCCGCCAAACTATCGACAATTTTCTCACGGGTATGGGCGGCACCTCCGCCTTTAATTAAATTTTTGTGCGGATCAACTTCATCGGCCCCATCAATGGCAACATCGATCCGATCAACTTCATCTAATGTTGTTAACGGGATACCATATTCTTTGGCTAATACTGTTGCTTGAAAGGAGGTAGGAATGCCTTTAATATCTTTGAGTTCTCCACTTTTGAGGCGTTCTCCAATATACTGAATGGCATAGGCCGTTGTCGAACCTGTTCCGAGTCCGACGATGGTTCCCGATTTCACTCGATCTGCGGCTGCTTTCCCAACGTACTGTTTCATCAATGTTACGGGATCTTGTTCACTCATTCTAATTTATCCTCAATAAAGGGCTGTTTTGGACAAAGAGCAATTGCAGATTTTACTCCCCGTGATCAGTCTACCGAGTTTGGGTCAATTAGGGAATATAATCAAGAACGTGGGACGAGTCACCATTCGGATCTTGAGCTAAGTCGAGGGTATACCCGACTTAAATCCTATCAAGAGGTGTTTAATATTGATTGGAGAGTTACTTGTGAGTTTAGATGCCGTTTCTGTCTTATTAAAACAAGGAATTCAGCTTAAAGAATTGGGAAATTTAGACGCTGCTATTCATAAATTTCAGCAAGCTTTACAACTGAATTCTCAAGAGGCAGAAATTTATAAAAGACTGGCGGAAACTTATATTTTAATTGGAAAGGAAGAAGATGGAATTGAAACTCTCCATCAAGCTCTCAATTTAAAACCTCAGTTCTCTTCAGCCTATTTAGGGGTGGGAAATGCCCTTTACACGCAATCTCGTTTTGATTTAGCAATTTGGGCCTATACCCAAGCTTTAGAAATTCAACCGGATTTTGTAGAAGCTTATGCTAATTTAGGAAGTATTTATTTTCAGCAAGAACGGTTTGAAGAGGCGTTTTTAAATTATCAAAAAGCTCTACAAATTAATCCGAATCATGGGTTGATTTATTGGATGTTGGGGAATTTACTCAGTAAACAGGAGAAGATTAATCAAGCTATTGATTATTACCAAAAAGCAATCCTGTTGCAACCCAATCAAGAATTATACTATTTAAAATTAGCTGAAATTTGGCTAAAAGTTGATCAAGTTAATTTTGCCATTGATTGTTATAAAAAAGCCATTGAAATTAATCCTCAACAAGCCTTTGCTCATCAGGAACTTAATCGACTGCTTCAGTTTAAGTTTCAGGAACAAAAAGACATTCAGGAGAATAGCCCAAGGTTCTATGAAGGGGGATTAGAGTTGGCGAGTTCTGGACTAGAAACACAACTTAAATCTCAATTAGAGTCAAATATTAAAGCGACTTTAATTACGTCGGGAAGTGAACAGTTTTTAGTAGAAAATCCCCTGGAAAAAATTAGTGAAACTTCTGAAGTAGCACAGTATAAAAACCAAGCTGAAATCTTAATCAATCAAGGCTTATTTGAGCAAGCGATCGCCCTTTGTCATCGAGCTTTAAAACTTCAACCCGACTATTTACCCGCCTATTTAACATTAGGAAATACCTTACACTTTCAAGGAAAAATTGAAGCCGCCTTGCGCGCTTATTCTTTGGCTTTAGAACTGCAACCCAATTTTCCCGAAATTCACGCTAATATTGGAACCATGTTGTTTAAAATGCAACGTTGGGATCAGGCAATTGCGAGTTATGAAAAAGCCTTAAAACTTAATCCGAATTTAGCGGCGGTTTACTGGAATTTAGGGAAAGTTTTTCAAACGGTTGGTCGAGTAGATGAATCGATTAGTGCTTGGCAAAAGGCTTTAGAATTACAACCGAATTTAGTCGAAGCGGAATTTAACTTTGAATTTGGGAATAGTTTAGCTCGTCGGGGATTATGGGAAGAAGCAATTCAAAGCTATCAACGGGCGATTGCTTTAAAACCAAATTGGGCTGAAATTTATGCTAATATGGCAAGCGTGCGATACCAACAGGTGGCGGCTACGCCATCGCAACAAGGGCAAGAACAAGAAGCCATTCAATTATATTACAAATCTATTGAATTGAACCCCGATTTGCCCCAACCCCATCTTTATTTGGGTCATATTTTCTCGAATACACAGGAAGCAGAAAAGGCAATCTATCACTATCAACAAGCGATTAAACTCAAACCCGATTCAATGGATAGTTATGCAAATCTAGCGAATCTTTATGCTCGTATCGGTCGTGTAGAAGCGGCAATTCAAAACTTTGAACAAGCCTTAGCGATTCAACCGAATTGGGCTGAAATTCATTGTCGATTAGCTCATATTCGCAAACATGATCAACCCGCAGAAGCTATTATTAATTTAGAAAAAGCCATTGAACTTAAACCCGATTTTACAGAAGCGTATCAACAGTTATGTGATTTACTCAGTCATTCCACGAATTTAGCCAAAGCCCGTGAAATGTCAGATTTATATTGTCAAAGATGTGGAGAGCAAGTTCCAATTTTATCGGCAATTGCCTATATTTTTGCTTATAGTCAATCAGGAGGTTGTCAACAAGCTTTAGATAAACTTTTAGAATTAGAAAAAATTTGTTATCAAGATCCTGAGAAAATTAATATATCAGAAGCGATTATTTTATATGAAATTTTGCTGTTTACCGTATCTCACCTGCGAGATTCTGTCGAAAAAAATGCCCAATTTTATCGATTAATTGCCCAACAATATTATAAATATCGCTTCCGTGATGTTTCATCTGCTCAATATGCTTCTGTCCCTTCCAAAACCATCTCTAAATCCCTCAAAATCGGATTTATTTCTAAACACTTCCGCCGCCACTCTGTAGGATGGTGTAGTGAAGCTTTGATTCGAGAATTGTCCCTAATTTCCCCTAATATTTATCTTTATGTGACCGGACAGTTACTAGCGGATGAAGTGACCCAACGCTTTGAACAAATCGCTACCCGGTGTTATTGGCCAAAAGCTTATCCAAATGGATTTGCTTCAGCCGAAGAAATATCCGCAGAAATCCTCAAAGATCAGTTAGATATTTTAGTCGATTTAGATTCAATGACAGTTCCGACTAACGTACAAATTTTATATCGCCGACCCGCCCCAGTTTGTGTATCTTGGTTAGGATTTGATGCACCGTATATTTCCTCAGATAACTATTTCTTCTGTGATCAATATACCCATCCCCAAGGTATTGAAAAACATTACCTAGAACAGTTAATCCGTTTACCTCATACTTCTGTAGCTTTAGAACCCTTTAAAAGTCGTCCTGTAGATCGAGAAGCTGTTAGAAATAGTTTAAATATTCAATCTGATCAAATGGTGTATTTATGTGTAGCACCGGGGCGAAAAATTAATCAAGAAATGATTGAAGCTCAAGTGAAAATTCTCAAGAATGTTCCTCAGAGTGTACTCCTTCGTAAAGGTCAAGGGGATAATAACTTAATTCGAGAATTGTATCATCAAGTTTGTGAGGAATACAATGTTGATAAGAGTCGTTTAATTTTTATTGGGTTAACAAAAACTGAAGAAGAACATCGAGCTATTTATTATGTGGCAGATGCCTTATTAGATTCCTATCCTTATAATGGGGGAACCCATAATTTAGAGGCGTTATCTGCAAATTTACCCGTTGTGACTCGTGGGGGGGAACAGTATCTTTCTCGCATGGGTTATTCCTTTTTAAAAGCAGTTAATTTGGATTTTGGGATTGCTTGGAGTTGGGAAGAATATACACAATTAGGCATCCGATTAGGATTAGATCAAAATTTACGTTATCAAATTAAATCCCATTTAATTCAATCTCAAAACCCTGAATCTTTAGCTCCGTTATGGAATCCTAAAAAATTAGCTCAGGAAATGTATGATCTTTTTTGGAAACTTTATAGGAAATAGGGAACAGTTTTTTTATTAGTAGTGAAGAGCCTTAATTTTTAACGCAATAGCGATCGCGTCCTTGTTGTTTAGCATTGTACAACGCTTGATCTGCGAGTTGAATTAAGTAATCCGGTTTAACTGTTGTAGTGGGAATTAGGGACGCAATTCCTAAACTAACGGTGACAAATTCCTTCACTCCCGACCGTTGATGAGGAATGGCTAAATGGGAAATAATACGCTGAATCCGTTCTGCTACAGCAGTACCGACTTGTACATTTGCATTGGAGAGGAGGATAACAAATTCCTCGCCTCCGTAACGGGCTACAAGGTCAATAGGACGCCGCAAATCGAGGTGACGAGTACAGTGATAAACTGCTTGTGCAATTTTGAATAGACAATCATCCCCAGCGAGATGACCGTAGTGGTCATTATAAGCTTTAAAACTATCGAGATCAAACATAATTAAGGTCAATGGCCGTTGTTGTTTTTCCAAAGTCTCCCATTCTTTTTGCAAACAAGTATCAAAACAGCGACGGTTAGCCACTTGAGTTAAACTATCCAGATTTGCCAGTTGATATAATTTTTGATTGGCTTCTTGAAGGGCGAGTTCCGATTTTTTCCGGCCCGTAATATCACGGATGGTAATCGAAAAACCATCCCCTAATTTAACGGCAACAAAATGATACCAGTAAGAGTTTCCAAAGGGATAATAAATATCTTGTTCTAAAGATTCACCTGTCTCGACAATTCTCACAAACCGATAAAATAGTTCCGGTTGAATGCGGTTGAGGAGTTTTTTGAGAATAATTTTACCCATCATTTCTTCACGAGTGCGTTCAAAGACTTTAGCCAAGACCGGGTTAACGACTAAGCAACGAAAATCTTTGATCATTCCTGTTTCGGGTTCCCGTACCGCTTGCAATGCTGCAATTCCATCTAGGGAACTATTTAATATACTCGATAAAAGTGCTCTGGATTGATAGAGAATCTCCTCAGCTTCCTGACGCTTAATAATTTCGGCTTCCAGAAGTTGTTTTTGTCGTTGAATGGTTAACTGACTTTCTAAACGGGCTACGACTTCTTCCACTTGAAAGGGTTTGGTAATATAGTCTACTCCACCGACTTGAAAGGCTTTTACTTTATCAAAAACATCATTTAAGGCACTAATAAAAATTACGGGAATATTGCGAAAATTCTCATCGGCTTTTAAGGCTTCACAAACTTGATAACCATCCATTTCTGGCATCTTAACATCCAAAAAAATCACATCGGGTCGCTTGGCTTTCACGGTTTTGAGTGCCATGCGCCCACTGGTGACACTGCGGACAGTATACCCAAGTTGAATCAGTAAATCGCTTAAGAGTTGCAGATTTTCTGGAAGATCATCGACGAGGAGGATATTTCCTTTCATTGGGGGTGAAAGCTCAGGATTCATGATTAATCAGGGGTTCAATTAATTCAACAATTTGCTCAAATTGAAATTTCCGCACAAGTTGTGTTAGGGATTGTATCAGAAAAATCTGGGTCTTGGGAATTTCTGTAATTAATTCCATCACAACTTGGCCATCAGCTTCAAGTGCTGATTTATACAATTTATCAATCCAGTCTTGAGACATGAGGTTTAAATCATGGCTAGTCAATTGAACGTTTAACTTATTATTTAAAATGGCTTGTGTTTCCTCATAAATATACTGAACTCCTAAATGTTTACTCAAGGATTCAAAAATCCTTTGTTCTGTAAAGGGTTTACGAATAAAATTATCACATCCGGCTGAGAGGACAATGGCTTTTTCTTCTTCTAATACACTCGCAGTTACAGCAATAATCGCTGTAGCATTACCTTTAGTTGTGGATTTAATATATTTAGTCGCTTCATAACCATCCATCACAGGCATTCGCATATCCATGAAGATTAAATGGGGTTCCCACTCATTCCAAATAGCGATGGCTTCTAGCCCATTTCTAGCTTCTTTTAACTCAAATCCCAAGGGTTCTAAAAGTTTAATTAATAATTTACAATTAATTTCTTTATCATCAACGGTCAGAATTTTATAGGTCAGTTGACCCGGTATTAATCCTAATACTTTTTGTCGAATTTCTGGAAGTTTATTATTAATATTTTGACCGGGTTTTACCTGAATTGAAAAATAGAAAGTTGTGCCTTGTCCGAGTTGACTTTCTACAGAAATATCTCCCCCCATTAATTGCACAAATTTTCGACTAATGGCTAATCCTAAACCTGTCCCTTCTTGCTTTTCTTTTCCGGCTTGGGCTTGGGTAAAGGCTTCAAAGAGTTTCGGTAATTCCGCCTGGGAAATTCCCACTCCCGTATCGCGGATTTTAAAAGTTAAGCTAATCACGTCCGTTGAGTCTTCTTTATCCTCAAAAACGGTTAAACTAATACCCCCTTGAGACGTAAATTTAATTGCATTGCTGAGTAAATTAATTAACACCTGACGCAATTTAACGGCATCAGTACAGATATAGCGAGGAAGGGTTTCACTGCGTTGAAAGATTAACTTTAATCCAGCATTAATCGCTCGTAAATCTAGCATATCTTCTAAATCATCAAGCAACCGATACAAATCAAAATTTGTTGGATTTAAAGTGGTTTTTCCCGCTTCAATTTTAGATAAATCTAAAATATTATTAATTAGAGTTAATAGATAATCACCACTGCGATAAATAATTCCGGCATTTTCATATTGGTCAGAGGGAAGATTAGAGCTTCTGACCATTAATTGAGAAAAGCCTAAAATAGCATTCAAAGGCGATCGCAATTCATGGCTCATATTAGCAATAAAGTTACTTTTGGCTTGATTCGCAACTTCGGCTTTTTCTTTAGCAATAACTAATTCTGCGGTGCGTTCTTCTACCCGATGTTCTAAGGTTTCAAAAGAGGTTTGTAACTGAAAAGCCATGTCATTAAAGGAATCGGCTAGGGTTTCGATCTCGGAAACTCCCTGGATCTCAACAACCTGACTCAATTCACCATTAGCGATCGCTCTACTTGCTTGACTCAATCGCTTAATCGGTTTAGCAATCAAATTTGATGTAATAATTCCTAATGCTGTAGCGAGAATTAAAGTTAAGAAACAAAGTAAAATAGTGGTCTGGGTATTAGCTTGAATTTCTCCTAGAAATTCAGATTCTGGGATGGTTATCACTACCACCCAATCCAAACCATATTGATCTCGGTAGGGGATGACACGAACAAAAGGATTGTGAGCCAAATTAGGGCGGAGTGATTGCGGTTTATTGATGGCATTTAAACTACCAAATCCTTTGATTAACTCCCCTGTCAAATCACGAATGACTATTTCACGACTATTGATAGCTGCCAAACGTTGCCCTTTGTTATTCACGACCAAGATAGGAGATTCATCTTCTGAACTCGCCACAATCAATCCTGAACGCTCCATGATAAAAATATGACCAGAACTTGTTTTATTAAGTTTTTTGAGAAACTGACTAATCTGAAGGAGATCGAGATCAATACCGAATACCCCAAGCAAATTATTTTGGGAGCTATAAACGGGAGCGCTTGCTGAGATACTGAGAACATTTGACGCAACTGTCCAAGAATAAATTGAACTCCAGATTGGTTTGCCCGCTTTCACCGCATCCAAGTACCAGAGACTATCAATTTGAGAAATCGCAACTGTATTAATTAATTTTAGTCGATTCGCTTGCTTGTCAACCAAGTAATATCGATACTTATTGGGTTCAGATGGGAGAGTTTCTGAAATTTCTAACACATTACCTGCCGGATCTCCATAACCTGCACCAATATATCCTCCTTCCTTACTACCAAAGTTAATATAGGTAAAACCCAATAATTGCTGCTGACGACAAAAATATTTACCCATAGCCTTAAAATCATTCAAGTTTAAGATTCCTGACTCAAAAGCCTCCACATTCATTTGGTTGATTTCTTGAGCTTTTCCCATGTAACTATTAAGATATTGCTCAATACGATTACTCGTCTCTGTCATTAATTCATCAGCCAGGTTCTCAACAGCGTGCTGTCCACTGCGGTAAGAAAGATAGCCGACTAAACCCACTGCGCCCACAATTTGCAACACAAAGGGGACAATTAACACAAATCTCAGGGGAATTTGTCGTTTTTTTTTGATGGTCTTGGGACGAGGGTTAATCATAGTTTATTAAAGGCTCGGTTAATTCAATTATCTGCTCAAATTGAAATTTACGCACAACCTTTGTTAGAAATTGGGTGAGATCAATCTCGGTAGCCGGAATTTCTTCAATTAATTCCAAAACTTGGGTAGAGTTTGCTTCTAATGCAGCTTCATAGAGTTGATTAATCCATTCAGGGGACATAATTTTTAAATCCTCTGAAGTTAACTTTAGTTTGGGACTACTCCTTAAAAGAGTTTGTGTTTCTGCATAAATATACTCCACTCCTAAATGTTTCCCTAAAGCCTCAAAAATGGTATATTCTGTAAAGGGTTTACGGAGAAAATCATCACATCCGGCTGAGAGAGTAATCGCTTTTTCTTCTTCTAAAACACTGGCTGTTAACGCAATAATGGCAGTCCCATTGCCTTTAGTTGTGGATTTAATATATTGAGTGGCTTCATAACCATCCATCACAGGCATTCGCATATCCATCCAAATTAAATGGGGTTCCCATTCTTCCCATATTGCGATCGCTTCAATTCCATTACTCGCTTCTTTTACCTCAAATCCTAAAGGTGAAAGTAATTTAATTAGTAATTGACGATTAATTTCTTTATCATCAACAGTGAGAATTTTATAGGTGGGTTGACCGGGAGCTAAAGCCAGAACTTGAGGGTGTTTTTCTGGAGTTTTACTGACAATTTCTTGACCTAATTTAGCTTGAATATAAAATTGAAAGGTTGTGCCTTTTCCTAATTCACTTTCTACAGAAATATCTCCCCCCATTAATGAGATAAATTTGCGACTAATGGCTAATCCTAAACCCGTTCCTTCATTGCATTTCTTTCCCGCTTGAGCTTGAGAAAAAGCATCAAACAGCTTGGGTAATTCTTCGGGTGCTATTCCGACTCCCGTATCACAAATAGAAAAATGAAGATTAAAAATATCGATTGTTTCTTGATCTCCCTGAAAGACAGAGAGTGTAATCTGACCATCTAAGGTAAATTTAATGGCATTACTAAGTAAATTGATGATGACCTGACGCAGTTTAACTTCATCGGTATAGATATAATGAGGAACATTTTCATCCCGAATAAATATCAGTGTTAAACCCGCAGATACAGCGCGTAGATGCAACATATTTTCTAAATCATCTAGGAGGTAATACAGATCAAAATATCGAGGATTCAAGGTGGTTTTTCCGGCTTCTATTTTTGATAAATCCAGAATATTATTAATCAGTGTTAGTAAATATTCTCCACTGCGATAGATAATGTCTGCATTCTCATATTCTTCTGGACTAACTGCCGACTTTCTTAAGATCAATTGGGAAAAACCTAGAATAGCATTCAAAGGCGATCGCAATTCATGGCTCATATTGGCAATAAAGGTACTTTTGGCTTGATTGGCAACTTCGGCTTTTTCTTTGGCAATTTCTAATTCTGCGGTGCGTTCATGTACCCGATTTTCTAAGGTTTCAAAAGCAGTTTTTAACTGAATCGCCATACTATTAAATGAATCGGTAAGACTTGTTACTTCAGTAATACCTTGAAGTTTGATATCCTGAATCCCGTGATTTTTTTCTGGGGTTAAATATTGCCATTCACCCTTTGCGATTGCCTGACTTGCTCGATTTAAACGTAGAATTGGATGAGTAATCCATCGAGCGGTGAGAATACCAATAGCTGTAGTCAGGAGTAAGGTAATAAGAGAGAGTAAAACTGTTAATTCGGCATTAGTCTGAATTTCTGCCATAAAGTCAGAGTCTGGGAGAGCTACGACTAACAACCAATCTAAACCATATTGATCTTGATAAGGCTTAATGTGAACAAACAGCGTTTTCCCCTTCAAGGGAACTTGGAAGTTAAAATCAGTTTTAATTTGGTTAAGATCGCCATATTGTTGTTGCAGTTGATGGGTGATTATCCTTGTCCAAGGGTTCTGACTCTGGGTAGCACTTAAGCGGATTAACTTTCCCGTGGCATCTTTCAAATAGGGAGTTTCTAACGTTGATGTAGCGACAAGATCGCCCTGACGATCAATAATAAATGTTTGTCCTGAAGTCGAGAATTTGAGATTATTTAAAAAGGTTCCGATTCCATCTAATATGATGCCACTATTAAAAACCCCTTGAAGTTTTCCCCCATCATCATAAACAGGAAATATTGCATTAATCCCTAATGTTTTTGGCACTTTGTAAACAATAATCGGCGACCAAGTTTGTTTTTTAGCTGCAACTGCCGCCAGATACCAATCGGTTTTCAGTACATTAACGGGTGTCATATAGCTCAATTTCCTGCCTCTACCTTGATCATCAACGAGATAATATTTCCGTTTTGTGACATCTGGAAGGTTGACTTGGTTTAAGATGAATGCACCTTGCTTAAGATTTTCTCCAGAAAGCTGATTGGCTTGTGCAACTAATTCCTGACTGAGAAGGCGATAGTAGTTTATCTGTTCTCCCTGTTCATTAGCGAAGCCATTAGATGAAAGGGAAGGAGAGAGTTTGATCTGTTGCCAAAGATGCTGACGTAGTTGCTCAAAATCTTTGATATTAAGGCTACCCTGTTGAAAAATATCATAATTTAGAGCGACTATTTGCTGTTGAATTTGCAGGGAGGTATTCAGGTGATCATGTATTCGTTTTGTCACCTGATCCATCACCTGATTGGCTAAGTTTTCTACCGCTTGTTGTCCACTTTGATAAGACAAATAACCCACTAATCCCACAGCACCGACAATTTGCAACACAAAGGGGACAATTAACACTAATCTCAGGGAAATTTGTCGGGTTTTTAAGGATTTATTGGAGAGAGATTTCATCATCTGTGATCAGAGGTTTAACTTAATCAACCAACTGCTCAAATTAAAATTTACTTCGTAGTGAGGGCTTTAGCCCTCTCTTAGCCCTAAAGGGCTTACTACGAGGATTTTAGCCCTAAAGGGCTTACTACGAGGATTTTAGCCCTAAAGGGCTTACTACAAGGGTTTTTGACCGGGAACTCCAACATTTCGAGGGTATTGTTTCGGTGTAGGTTTAACTTTTTTAATCGATACACAGTGGCGAACACTGTTAGTTAAAGGGGTGGTAAATTCATCAACAGATTCGATGATTCCCCCTAATTGTTTCACCGCCGATGTTAACTGTTTTTCTTCTTCTGTTGTCCAGTGACCTCGATAGAGAATTCCTAATCCTCCAATCTTTAATAAAGGCAAAGCATATTCAGCAGAAACGGATGGCGGAGCCACGGCTCTTAATAAAGCTAACTGATAGGATTCTCGATGTTTATGGTGTTGACCCAGAGCTTCTGCTCGACCTACCCAAGGAATGGTATTTTTGAAGTTTAATTGCTCTAAAATTGTTGTTAAGGCGGTAATTTTTTTGCGAGTTGAATCTAATAACGTGACAGAACAATCCGGTAATACTAAAGCCACAGGTATTCCGGGGAAGCCTCCCCCTGTACCAATATCAATAATTTTATCACTGGGATGGGAAGCAGTTTTACCCGATAAAATGGGGGCAATTCCGCGTAGAGAATCCCATAAATGTTTTTCCCAAAATTCTTCAGGTTCAGTTAAGCGAGTTAAGTTGAGTTGTTGATTAAACTCCAGAATTAACTCAAATAATTGTTGAAATAAATCCTGTTGTGCAGGAGTAGGTTGCCAATTTAAGGTATTCTGCCAAATTGCAGTCAGTTCGGGTAACTTAGGGAAGGAAGTTTGATTCATAATTTATCAAAAATTAAGCTTTTGGAGAAGCTACTATTTTTTGTTGGTCTTGCATTACCATTGTCTTCAAATCTAGGGGTGCTAAATGACCGTGTTGTAATGACCAACAACAATCTGCAAGATTCAACAATTCTCTAGCATCATGGGTGACAATTAATAACGTCCAATGTTTTTTTAATTTTCCTAATAAATTAATTAATTGTTGCCGCATTGACCAATCTAAACCCGCCGTTGGTTCATCTAACATTAAAATGTGGGGTTGGCGAATTAATTGTACTGCTAAGGCTAGACGTCTTTGCTGTCCACCACTGAGGGAATGGGGAGCAACTTGTAAGGATAAATGGCTGAGTCCTACTTCATCTAACGCTTGATGAACCTGCTCTGAACCTAACTCTGGATGACCTAAGCGTAACTCATCTAAAATTGTGCCCCCACAAAAATGTCGTTCTGGAAATTGAAACACTAAACCCGCAAGCTGTTGTAAGTGTTCCGAGGTTAATTCTTGCTCCCGCCAGCAAATATTTCCCTTCGTTTTTTCAGCTAAACCCGCTAAAATTTCCAGTAATGTACTTTTTCCCGAACCACTAGGCCCAATAATGAGTCCCATTTGCTGCGGTGCCAGTTCTAAGTTGACCTGCGCTAAAATCGGGTTGTCACTAGCGGCGGGATGATAAACTAAGTTTTTGATATAAAGCATCACAAACAGAAAACCAATAAAATGAGAAGTTGAGCCGAAAAAACAAAGCAAGAGGAAATGCTTAATGCCGAATTCACTTAATTTAGATTATAACACAATGAATAGATTATTTTTATCAGTTTTTTCAAATAAATCTGGGTTTCCCCTTGCCGAAAGCCGAGAAAAAAATTAAGATTTATACAAAATAGATGGTAATATCATCCCAGCTTGGCTCTGATTGAACATTCCGTTTTAACTTGGATAATAGGATGAACATTATGCTCAATTCTTCTCGGTGTAAAGGTTGGAAAATTCCCCCCATGATTAGACAGTTTTTCTGGGGAATCAGTGCGAGTTTGATCACCTTCAGTTCAGGGATAAATCCCAGTTTGGCAGCTGATCCGTTTCGCACAACTGATCCGCGTCCCATCGGAAGCCAAACAGAAACTGCATTTAAAGCCATGTTTGAGCGAGGGAATTATAAAGAAGCTCAACAAGTTTTAGAAAAAGCGAAATTACAAGAATCGAATGAACCCTTAGTCTATGCACTCTTGGCTTCTTTAGCTTACCAAGATCAAGATTTTAATAGTTTAAAAACCTATAGTGATCAAACCTTGGCATCGGCTAAACTCTTAAGTACAAAAGACCCTTTACGCGGTAATCTTTATATTGCAGTGGGTTTATTTTTACAAGGAGGTCATACCATCGTCACGGAAGGCACATTGAAAGGCGCGCCTAAAGCTTTAAATCAATTACAAGAGGTGTTGAAATCCTTAAATGTTGCTGAAAAAATTAATCCTCAAGATCCTGAATTAAACTTAATTCAAGGCTATATGGATTTATTATTATCCTTAAATCTTCCCTTTTCTGACTCCCAAAAAGCCATTAAAAAACTTGAACAACAAGCTAAACCTAGTTATTTGGCTTATCGGGGAATTGCCATTGGTTATCAAAATTTAGGTCAATATGATCAAGCCTTAAGTTATACCGAAAAAGCTCTATCTCAAGCTCCCAACCATCCAGAAGTATTATATCTGAAAGCCCAAATCTTAGCAGAACAGGGAAAGAAACTCAAAGCAAGCAATCAAACTTTAATTCCCTCTCAGTTACAGGAAGCCAAGCAATATTTTACCCAAGCTTTAAACCAATCTGATCAACTTCCTAAACGATTAGTCGCTCAGATATATTATGAACAATGCAAAAATTTAAACCGCATTGATAATCAAGGACGACCTTGTGATCCGTTGCGCGATAAAATTAAAGATGCTAATGGTCTTTGGGGGCCAACTGCGAATCAATTACCACCTTTATAACGATTTATTCTTATGGAAGTTTTGTTTAGAGAATGTAATCCTTTTGATATTTGGATTTGGCTACAATTTCAAACCGTCCCCTCCCGCAGTGAACGGGATTATATTGAGGAAGTGTTTGATTCTTGGTTTCTATTAGGAAAAATGGGAGGATTTAATGCAGAAAATCTACAGGTTCAAGATACTGGAATTGATTTAAGTTATCTGACTTACGATGATGCCATTGTTGATAATAGTATGATGGCACTAATGCACAATATGGGAGAAATTGAATATCAGGGAGTCTGGGCTCGGTGTTGGTTTGATTTAGGAACCAGTGATGCTTTTGCTCTCGATGTTTTAATCAATGCCTTTCGCCAATTAAGCCAAGAATATGTAATCATTGAAAAACTTATTATTGGCGGTGAAAATGAAGATTGGCCGATTGAAAAAGACGTTTATCAATCCAGTGTAGCTGATTATAATTAATCAGTTATCAGTTATCAGTTATCAGTTATCAGTTGACAGTTATCAGTTGACAGTTATCAGTTGACAGTTGACAGTTATCAGTTATACGGGGTTACGGCTTAGGAGATCTTTCACAACTTCAAGACTCCGCCCTGAGCGCATCTATACAAAAGTTAATAATTTCCCCCTCTCCCCTTGTCCCCTCTCCCCTTGTCCCCCCATCCCCCCGTCCCCTTGTCCCCCCATCCCCTTGTCCCCTTGTCCCCCCATCCCCTTGTCCCCCCATCCCCCCGTCCCCTTGTCCCCCCATCCCCTTGTCCCCTTGTCCCCTCTCCTCATCCAGGGGTAGTTCACAAGCTTTTCGTTGTAGGAGTGTCAAAGCTTGTTAAGATGTCAGATGTCGCAGCGTCAGCGTTGAGTGTGATTGTCACCGTAACGTTTAAGCTGAGGATTGACCAATTTTAGGTGTGGGACTGTCTAAAAGAGTGAGTATCATGCGTTTATCTCCTGTCTTAGTTGCGGTTTTTGCTGCTTCAGCTACGTTTGGATTATCAAACTCTGCAAATAGTCAAACCGCCTACCCAGACTCAGAAAGTTCGTCTAATTCCCTAGAAACTTTTGATCCCGGAGATCCGGGTTTAATTCCATCGGAAACTCATGATCAATCTTTAGCGGTTAATCAAATTCCCCCCTCAACTCCAATTTATCCTTTTGAAGAAATTGTTTTACATAAAGCGAAATTGCTGAATCCAGATTTGGCTTTTTCTTTGGGTGAATCGATGGGAAAAAATATTTCTCAGTCTTGGGTTCATTCTGCATTTTCCACAAATTCAGCTACTTTTAATCCATCTCAACCTCTGAGTGATACTTCCTTAGCATTACCATCAAATTCCTCAGAATTAGATTCTTTATCAGAACGTCCGATTGCTGATTCTAAAGAGGAAACCATTATTCTTAATAAAGGAAAAGCAACACAAAATTCAGGAAAGATTGCTCAATTTTATTCAGAAGTTTCCCCTAAAACCACAAATTCTGAAAGTAATTATTCATCAAGTTCAGAGATTTTACTGAATAAATCAGCTACGGAAAAAACGGGGAATTTTAGCTTTCCTGTTGTGGTTGAAAATGCGATCGCTTTAAATTCGACTGTAGGGGAAACTAATAGATTTGAACCGAGTTTAAATAAGAATTTAGGAAAACTAGCCCAATTTCCGATAGAAGTTTCTGAACAAATAGCAAGTGCTGAAATTAATCCCTCCTCGAATTTAGAGATTTTACTGAATAAATCAGCTAGGGAAAAAACGGGGAATTTTAGCTTTCCTGTTATGGCTGAAAATGCGATCGCTTTAAATTCGACTGTAGGGGAAACTAATAGATTTGAACCGAGTTTAAATAAAGAGTTAGGGAAAATAGCCCAATTTCCGATAGAAGTTTCTGAACAAATAGCGAGTGCTGAAATTAATCCCTCCTCGAATTTAGAGATTTTACTGAATAAATCAGCTAGGGAAAAAACGGGGAATTTTAGCTTTCCCGTTATGGAGGAAAATGCGATCGCTTTAAATTCGACTGTAGGGGAAACTAATGTATTTGAACCGAGCTTAAATAAAGAGTTAGGGAAAATAGCCCAATTTCCGATAGAAGTGTCTCAACAAATAGCAAGTGCTGAAATTAATAGTTCCTCGAATTTAGAGGTTTTACTGAATAAATCAGCTACGGAAAAAACGGGGAATTTTAGCTTTCCCGTTATGGCTGAAAATGCGATCGCTTTAAATTCGACTGTAGGGGAAACTAATAGATTTGAACCGAGTTTAAATAAGAATTTAGGAAAACTAGCTCAATTTCCGATAGAAGTTTCTGAACAAATAGCGAGTGCTGAAATTAATCCCTCCTCGAATTTAGAGATTTTACTGAATAAATCAGCTACGGAAAAAACGGGGAATTTTAGCTTTCCCGTTATGGCTGAAAATGCGATCGCTTTAAATTCGACTGTAGGGGAAACTAATAGATTTGAACCGAGTTTAAATAAGAATTTAGGAAAACTAGCCCAATTTCCGATAGAAGTTTCTGAACAAATAGCAAGTGCTGAAATTAATCCCTCCTCAAATTTAGAGATTTTACTGAATAAATCAGCTAGGGAAAAAACGGGGAATTTTAGCTTTCCTGTTGTGGCTGAAAATGCGATCGCTTTAAATTCGACTGTAGGGGAAACTAATATATTTGAACCGAGTTTAAATAAAACAGGTGCAGAAAAATTAGCCCAATTTTCTCCAACAGTTGCTTTCGAGATTGCTCAACCAGCACCCGAAACTCAACCCTATAATCCTGATGAAGTTCCACCCCCTCCCTCTTCACAACCTGACGTTCCTCCGATTATTCCCATTCCTACCACACCAGCACAAGCTGAACCCGAAGTATTAGTCGCAGAAATTGCAGTCAGTGGAACCGAAAATACAACATTAATTGATAGAGTTTATAGCGTTATTTCCACCCAACCCGGACGAACAACAACCCGTTCTCAATTACAAAAAGATATTAACGCTATTTTTGCAACCGGTTTATTCCGAAATGTCAAAGCCGTTCCAGAAGATACCCCTCTAGGGGTGCGAATCACCTTTGAAGTTGAAGAAAATCCGCCCTTAAAACAAGTTGTAATTGAAGGCGATACAGTTTTACCCGAAGACATTATTAATCAAAGTTTTGCTGATCAATATAATCAAACGATTAACCTGAATCAAATCGAAGCCGGGGTTAAAAAAATCAATCAATGGTATCAGGATAATGGCTATGTTTTAGCACAGGTTGTTGCTGCACCCGAAGTCACACGGGAAGGCGTTGTTACCCTACAAGTCGCCGAAGGGGTGATTGAAACTATTGAAGTGCGTTTTCTCAATAGTGATGGAGAAGCGACCGATGAAGAAGGAAAACCCATTGAGGGAAGAACGAGAGACTTTATTATTACCCGTGAAATTCAGTTAAAACCTGGGGATGTGTTTAACCAACAAACCGCACAACGAGATTTAGCCCGGGTTTTTGGGTTAGGAATTTTTGAAGATGTGCGATTACAATTAGAACCGGGAAAAGATAATCCCCGTGAAGCGACAGTGATTGTTAATGTGATTGAAAAAACAACGGGCTCCTTAGCCTTTGGAGGAGGAATTAGTTCTGCTGCGGGATTATTTGGAACCTTAAGTTATCAAGAAATTAACTTAGGGGGAAATAACCAACGCTTAGGGGTGGAATTAGAAGCCGGAAACCGAGTTTTTCAAGTCGATGTCAGCTTTACTGATCCCTGGATTGCGGGTGATCCTTATCGAACATCCTATACAATTAATGCGTTTAGACGACGGACAATTTCTGTTGTTTTTGAAAATGGGCCACGAGAAGTTCGTTTAGCAAATGGTGATCGTCCCCGTGTGGTTAGAACTGGAGGCGGTATTAGTTTTACTCGGCCTTTTGCAGAGAATGTTTTTGCTGATCCAAATTGGGTTGCATCTTTGGGATTTCAATATCAACGGGTGGACATAACGGACTCCGATGGGAATATTACCCCAACCGATGAATATGGTAATCAACTCAGTTATAGTGGCAGTGGCTCAGACGATTTATTTACCGTTCAATTTGGATTAGTTCGAGATCGTCGCAATAATAAACAACAGCCAACTTCCGGGTATTTATTACGGTTTGGGACAGAACAATCAATTCCTGTGGGTTCAGGAAGTATTTTAATGAATCGTTTGCGGGCGGGATACACCTTTTATGTTCCGGTCAACTTTTTTACAGGTTTTATTCCCAAAGGCCCTCAATCTTTTGCCTTTAATTTTCAAGGGGGAACAGTCGTCGGAAATTTACCTCCCTATGAAGCTTTTCCTTTAGGAGGAACAGCATCGGTGCGGGGTTGGGAAGAAGGAGCGATCGCCTCAACCCGTAGTTTTGTGCAAGGATCAATAGAGTATCGTTTCCCGATTTTCTCGAATTTTATTGGGGGAGCACTATTTGTTGATGCGGCGACGGACTTAAATTCCCAAGGTACAGTCCCCGGTTCTCCAGGGGGAGTTCGAGATAAACCCGGTTCAGGCTTTGGTTATGGTGCGGGTGTACGCTTACAAACTCCTCTGGGGCCAGTGCGGATTGATTATGGGATTAATAATAATGGGGATAGTCGGATTCATTTTGGTCTAGGAGAACGGTTCTAGGCTGATGTTGAGCGTCCAATGTTACGATAAACTAAAATTCAGTTCATCCAACGGTTGAAAGACTATGATTTTGCCAGGTTCCGCCGTGCGAGTCACAAATCCCGTCGATATTTACTATGGTTTCCAAGGTCTGGTTCAACGAGTCAGCGATGGTAAAGTCGCCGTTCTCTTTGAAGGAGGAAACTGGGATAAACTCGTCACTTTTAAACTCTCTGAACTAGAAGCAATTGATACCACTGCTGGACGCAAAGGCAAAAAATAATCAGTTATCAGTTATCAGTTATCAGTTATCAGTTATCAGTTATCAGTTATCAGTTATCAGTTATCAGTTATCAGTTATCAGTTATCAGTTGATAATTATAGCACTGGATCTCATATTAGGACATCAATGATGGCTATAATCCTTAATTGTTAAGCATCTATACGGGTGGAGAAACCCCTTTTTACTGACTTGGGACTCCTGCTATAATAGTTAATATTGACTCAAAACTGATAACTGGCAACTGATAACTGACGACTGATAACTGATAACTGATTTATGCGTCTTCCTTTTCCTACATTTTCAACCTCTCGACATTCTCAGCAACATATCGCTGAAGTGATAGAAACGGCGACAACGGAGTATTTGGCCCAATGTTTAGAACCGGAGGACTTGAGTTTTCCGGTCATGCCTGCCTTTGGGAGTTGGGTCAAATCAAAAGATGAGGAGTCAGGAAATCAGGTTTATGGAGTAGTTTATTATGCTACTACTAGCCCGATTGATTCCGTGCATCGAGCCAGGGCGCTAGGATTAACCTTAGAAGAATTGCGTGAACAGCAACCTCAAATTTTTGCGATGTTAAAAACGGAATTTCGGGTGGCTATTGTCGGTTTTGAGATGACGAACCCAGAGCGATCGCAACGAGGTAAAATCTATCAATATATTCCGCCTCGTCCCCCGCAAATTCATCAGGCAGTCTATGAATGTCACCCGGATGAAATTGTTAATTTTAGTCAGGAATTAGATTTTTTAAGAACCTTATTAGACGTGAGGAACGCCCCGGTTGATTCTTTGGTAGCTGCGGCGATTCGAGAAATTTATCAACTGAGAAAATTAGATCGAGGTTGGTTAATTGAAGCGGGACGAACCCTGAGTATTTTATTAAAAGATGATTATGATCGCTTGCGGATTATTCTTAAACAAATTCATCCTTGATCAAGGTAGAATTAAATTGATCCAGCTTCTGCCACTTTCCGAATTAAACAAGTAATAAACGAATTTATCCCAATGTCATCATCCCTAGGTTTTATTTTACTAACTCATAGAAACCCACAGCAAATTTACAGGCTAATAGATCATTTAAACAAAATGTTTAATTATCCGTCAATTGTCTGTCATCATGACTTTTCCAAATGTGATTTATCTACAGATACTCTACCGAAAAACGTCTCCTTTGTCCGTCCTCATATAGAAACCGCATGGGGTGAATTTTCCGCAGTAGAAGCTATAATCAAAGCCATTAAACTAATGTATGAGTCTGTAAATCCGCCAGATTGGTTTATATTACTCAGTGGAGCAGACTATCCCATCAAAACCGCCAAACAGATATTAAGCGATTTCAACTCAACTGAATATGATGCTTATATACACCATGAAGAAATTATATATAAAGTTTATAAACAAAATGTCAAAATGAGCGTTATATGGCAAATACTAGCCTATCAGCGATATTGTAGTTACGAATTATTTTCAGTTCCCTTCTTCAAAAATTTCACAATTCGTCTGGAACATCCATTATTAACTAAACCCTTCCTGCCATTTTCTGATAAATTTCGCTGCTTTGCTGGAGGTCTATGGTTTTCTGCAAATCAACGAGCCGCAGAATATATTATTGAGTTCCACAATCAAAAAAATGCCTTAGCATCACACTATTGTCATCGAATGTTTGTAGATGAATCCTATTTTCAAACTATCCTGGCTAACGCACCACACCTTAAGCTAAAAAACGATGATTACCGCTATGTAGACTGGTCAACACAAGGCGCTCATCCCAAAACAATGGTTATGGAAGATTTGCCCCATCTTCTGGCCTCACCCTGCCATTTTGCGCGAAAATTTGACATAGATGTAGATAGCACTATTCTTGATCAACTTGACAGGATTACTTTAGGATGATAACTTCAGTTTTGGTTGCGAATCCGTCGCAGTTGACTTTCAAAAATCAGAAAAAGTTATATGATTAAGACTTATGTAAGTAATGCTTTCTTAAAAATCGAAGATTCCCAACTGTATGCTATTTTTGCTTGGAGTCAGCGCACAGCCGAAATCATTACTGCCAAATCCTGGTTAACAATATTAGAAATATTTGTTCACGAACATTCTTTAGAAAAAGCTTACCTAATCTTTGAACAAATTAAATCAGCTTCAGTCCTAGAGAAACTGATGGAGGAGCTAGAGCAATATCAACATCTGATTGAAAATGCCATAGTATTTTTAGCAGATGGAAAAATTACAATTTTTGGTAAGGGATTTCGCAGCTTTATCGAAAAGGAAATGTTATTTGAACTGGGTGATATTAGTCAAAAAAGTTACCAAGTTCTGACACAATTATTTTTTAACTATCAATTAAAAGATGATTTACAATCCATTAATACCCTAGAAGAATTCCGTAATTTAGTAGAACATTTAGAAAAAATGGGGTTGCTATCTCCTGCTACAAATTCTATAAATTGGGGGGATTTAAAAAAGACTGTTCCTATTTGTCAAGCCTTTGGTTTAACTAGAGGCACACCCGTAGATAGATACTATCTCAGCCAATATTTAAAAGAAATTCAAACGCAAATTTATGGTAATATCCTGGAAATAGGAGGAATACCCAAGGATAAAGACTTCTATGAAGTCAATCCTGGAACATCCTATCAAATTATGAATATAGAACCCGGTTTGGGAATAGATATAGTGGGTGATGCTCACGATCCATCTATAATTAAACCGGAATCCTTTGATTCAATCGTAATTTTTAATGTTCTGGAACATTGTTATGCACCTTGGCAAGTCGTAGAAAATATCTATACCTGGCTAAAACCTGGAGGAAAATGCTTTGCAATGGTTCCCAGTTCCATTAGAATTCATGCTACACCCGTGGACTATTGGCGGCCTTTACCTGATGCTTTTGCTTGGATGTTTAGAAATTTCTCTGACCAAAAGCTCTATATTTATGGTAATCCTATTACTGTTATTGCTAGTTATCATGGCATTGCCACTGAAGAACTAACAACCGCAGAACTAGACGCATATCATCCAGATTATCCTGTAGCTACCTGTATCGTAGCCCAGAAATAAAATTCACCCTTTATAAATTGTCATGAGTCCGATTAATTTTGATATCCAACCCGAAGTTAGTATCATTTTATGTACATACAATCGAGCCAAATATTTAAGTCAGTGTATTGATAGTGTTATTGATCAAACTTTTAAAAATTGGGAATTGTTAGTCGTTGATGATGGTAGCAATGATCAAACTTTTGAAATTGTAAATTCCTATTTACAAAAAACTCAAAATATCCGTTATTTAAAACATAAAAACCGCAAATTAGCCTACTCTAAAAATGTAGGTATCCAAGCTTCATTTAGCTCCTATATTACATTTTTAGATAGTGATGATACCTATGCACCTAATCATATAGAATCTCGTTTTAACTATCTAAAATCTCATCCTGAAATTGATTTAATACAAGGCGGATTCTTTTCCGAAGAAGAAATTTTAGTGCCTGATTATTATGAACCCGGAAAAACTATTAATTTAAAAAAATGTGTTTTAGGCCCTACATTTTTTGGTAAACGTAAAGTATTTTTTGAATTAAAAGGATTTGATAATATTGCTTATGGTGAAGATACAGATTTTTGGCAACGAGCAGAAAAAGTATTCAAAACTTACACCTTGACTGCACCGGAAACTTATAATTATACCAGAGCAGAAAATAGTATCACTAAAAGTGTTTTAGCAAATATTTGTTTACAGGAAAATTAAGACTTTGTTTTGCCAAATTAGCTAAAAGCTAACAACACAAATCAAAAAAATCAACCATTTTCGCGGTTTTTTATATGAAAAATAGGGGAGTTATCTATTGTGCGACAGGAAATGTTTTATATCTGGAAGCAACTTTAATCAGTGCGATTGCCCTCCGTCAGATAGAACCCAAAATACCTATCACTATAATCTCTGATCATCCCTTACTGAAACTTTTCCCTCTTGAAAAGTACGAAATTAGTTGTATATTGATTAATCTTAGTGAAATCAATGATAGCGGTTCATTTTCATCTAGGGGGATCAAGACAAGTCTATCAACCTTTAGTCCATATCAGGAAACACTTTTCCTAGACGCGGATATTCTTCCCTTCAATCCTATTTCTGACCTGTGGGAGTATCTTGATTATGGAGATATGTGTATGGTGGTTGACCTAGTTCCAACATTGGGATTGTGCGATCATATTTCAGAAGAAGAGAAGAATTACACCTTACAATATGTTCCAGAAAGTACAACTCAGTTTAATAGTGGAGTAATTCTTTGGAGAAACACTAAGCAAACTCAGTCTTTATTTGAGTTATGGAATCAGGAGTGGCTAAAATTCAAAAAGCAAGATCAGTTAGCTCTAATTAGAGCTATTAATAAGGCAGAATTCTCTGTTTATAGCCTTCCTTGTATATACAATATTTCCCCAATAGACGCTATATCTAGAATAGAGAATAAATCCGTTAATACACTTGCTGAAATACATGAAATGTGTCAATTTAAAGCTTTATCTATGATCCAACAATCTATTCTGAAGCAGAAAAATGATATTTGCTTGCTTCACTGCTGGGGTGGATATGTTGCTTTAGGTAAATTTCCTGAAATTGCTCAGAAATTTTATCCAAATATAGTTGAACAAGTAGTTGCAACTGGAATTTTTAGTAAGGAATCACCTGTGAGGTAATCTACAGTTATATACACTTATACGTTGACACTCTCACCGTCAATCGCCAAGCGATGTGACGGGAGATTCTTTGTTCAACGAATCGACTTGCCCCAACAGGATTGCTCCCGTTAAAGTAGAGGTCAATTCTCCCAAAGCGTTCACCTCGACT
>NZ_JACJSC010000021.1 GCF_014697575.1 Planktothrix sp. FACHB-1365
ATAAGGTTTATAGCGATGGTGACGGTTCAGGTGCTATATCACTAGAAAAAATCACTCCCGATAAATATTCAGAAGTTCAACCCGTAGAAATTCCCCAAACAGAACCCGAAAATCCCCCGCCGTCAAAATCCAAAAAGTCAGAAATGACTCAAGCGGAAAAGGATTGCTGGTTTATAGAGAACTTTAGAAACAACTACGGGGAACTAGACCACTTTCAACGCTCGGCTGTTGACTTCATTAGTAGAACTACTGGTTTTACTCCCGTCTATGACTCTAAAGAAAAACTTCTTACTGGATGGGAGCAACTCAAGCCCAAGAGTCGTTATTATGTGGAAGTTTTAATCAGAGCTACGAATGAGGGGGAAAGATTAGTTAAAAAGATTCTGCCCCGATGGGGAATTACCCCGACTGAGTTAGGACTATCTGACCCCACACCTAAACCCGTAGAACCGGATGGTGATCAGATGTCATTGTTGTAGTGATTTAACTTTTTCCCTAGCTCAACTTCAGAGGAAATTAACTTTAATAGTTGTCCTCTGAAGTTGAGCCCTAGACTGGAAGAATTAGATTGACGGTGCTATCAAAATAATGCTTTTCAATAATAGAAACGCTGGTATCGCACCACTTAGCAACGCTGAGGGTAGGGACACTGCTGTTGACTTGTTCAGTGATGAAAGTATCACGACAAGAATAGGGGGTTGTATTCCGTTGAACAATAGGGTCAACAATTTTATCCCAAGCTCGTTGTGAAAAATTATTATAATTAATCGGACTACCTTCAGGACTAGGGAAAACTAAATCACTGGCATTAACATCATCAGGTTTGATAGAATCCATAAACTCTCTTAGAGCTTGATTCATGGGAAACTTTCTGACTTTATTATTTTTACTACCTTGATTTTTAATAACCTTCCCTCCTACTGTTGTAATAGATTCTTTAAAGGCAACATGATTGCTGTTTACACTCCCCCATTTCAAGCCAATAGCTTCACTTGGACGGCAACCTGTTAGGAATAGAAACTGAACTAACGGATAATAATGGCGGTAACTGTTACCCGGTATGACGTGATTACGAAAGGCTTCTAAGATTTTTTCCTTCTCTTCTTGAGTAAAGGCGTTAGGCTCTGGTTCGTTTCTTTCGTAGTTATCCTTAAACTCTTTTGCCATTCCGTCAAATGGGTTATCCCCCCTTAAAACTTTGGCTGATAATGCCCACTTAAACGCTGCATTGATTTGTTGCAAAACTTTCTTGGTGTAACCTTCAGAGGTATTGTTAACCAACCATTGACGCAACTCTAAAGCATGATAGGGAGAGGTTACACCAGACTTTTTAATCAGAGGCAAAATACACCGAGTTCTGTGGTGTAACGTGGCAATTTTCCAGGTCGGTTTTTTGTAATCAATAAATTTTTCATAAAGTTCAACCAGGTTAATGTCTGGATATAACTCTAAAACTTTCTTTTTGTAATGGTCAGTTTTATGACGGGGTTTGTACCGCTCCAATGTCACATCAAACTGATCAAATTTGATATCGGCATTAATGGCGGCGCAAATTTCCTCAGCCTTCTTAACCTCTAGTGGATTGTTGGATTTGAAACCGAGGGAAAAGTTCTTAGCCTTGCCATTAAACAGGCTACGGGGAAACACGATCCGCAAATATTCCCCGTTTTTTTCTACCCGTGCTAAACCCCTGGAGCGATAGGAGGATGTTTTCATTGAATTGTCCCGGTCAATACTCTACGTCGCTTCAATTGTCTCCAAAATGTCTCCAAAAGTCAAAAAGAATCAGAACACACTACCAGTTAAAAGCTTACAGGATGAAATTTACAGTGTTTTAAGAGTTTTGACCTTCTAAGTCGTCAGTCGGGGGTTCGAATCCCTCCACACCCGTTCAAAATCAAGCCTTTCAACCCCTGATTTTTCCCCAAATGTCAGAGCAGAATCTGATGCTCTATCCACTCATTCACTGATTTCTATCGAGCCCGGTACAGTTGAGCATTGTGTATAACCCTTCCTCTTCTACTTTGCGATCCCCCTTCCCATCCTGAAAAAATCCGTTATAATAAGTTGTAAGGTTGTGCTGCGACGTTGGTGGCTTGCCGATATGTTTTTTTGATCTATAGCTTTAAGAATACGGGAACTAAGAAAGTTACAGACGGCAGTAAACCGAGCTTGTACTCGGAAACTTTAAGTCTGGTCGAGGTGCCCACCTGGTTTTAACCAGGTCAAAAGCTGAGGCGACACGGCGTTGCGGTTAACCTTATCAGAATTTTATCGAAAATGTTGGGTTTAAAACCCCTAACTTCTAGTTAGGCTTGTTATTCAGTTTTGTGTTAAAATGTTCGAGGTCGTAAAAAACCCACCCTATCAAAGATACTCCGAAACCCAATAACAAGGTTGAAAGTCCTGTGGGGTTGACGATGAGAAAGGGGAAGCGGAGGTAAGGCAATGGTTCAGTCCAACCTTGAACGCATCAATTAACAAATTAAAAAAGTTTAACTGAGTGAACGAGGTTAAGCGTAGGTCGCCGGAGGGCATTCGGAGACTTTAAACGGACGTGGAGATTGGGTAAGACCTAAACACTTAGGCATTGATCTGTGAAGCGTCAACCCCATTCAGCGACCCTTGCGGCGTGGTGAAGAATCCACTCGCCTTTAGGCAGTGGAGGATGTCAAAGCCTTGATCAAAGGGTTGGGTTTAGCAACAACACCCAACCCTAAATTTTATTAAAATAAGAAATAACGCTGTGCCATCGGTAATATAGTTGCAGGTTCACAGGTTAATAATTGCCCATCTGCTTTGACTTGATAGGTTTCAGGATCTACGTCAATTTTTGGTAACGCATTATTTAATTTCATATCCGCTTTGCTAATATTTCGAGTTCCTGAAACCGCTACGCATTGTTTTTGTAACCCCAATTGTTCAGGAATTTTAGTGTCTAAAGCGGCTTGAGAAACAAAGGTTAAAGATGTCGAAGCGATCGCTTTTCCAAAACTTCCAAACATGGGGCGACTATGAACAGGTTGAGGTGTAGGAATACTAGCATTTGCATCTCCCATTTGTGCCCAAGCAATTAACCCGCCTTTAATCACTAATTCTGGTTTAACCCCAAAAAAAGCAGGTTTCCATAAACATAAATCGGCTAATTTTCCTTCTGCAATTGATCCGACATAATTAGAAATTCCATGAGTAATAGCAGGATTAATTGTATATTTAGCAATATAGCGTTTAACCCGAAAATTATCATGGGTTTCTTGAGAATTTTTAGACTCAGTTAATAGCCCCCGTTGCACTTTCATTTTATGGGCGGTTTGCCAGGTTCTAATAATACTTTCTCCCACCCGTCCCATCGCTTGAGAATCGGAAGAAATGATACTAAAAGCCCCTAAATCATGCAAAATATCTTCAGCAGCAATGGTTTCTCGACGAATTCGAGACTCTGCAAACGCCACATCCTCTGGAATATTTCGATCTAAATGGTGGCAAACCATTAACATATCCAGATGTTCTTCTAGGGTATTCATCGTATAGGGACGAGTAGGATTTGTAGAAGAAGGTAAGACATTTTTGAGGCTACAAACCTTAATAATATCGGGTGCATGACCGCCTCCGGCCCCTTCGGTATGATAGGTATGAATCACCCGATTTTTAAACGCTTCAATGGTGGTTTCTACGAATCCTGCTTCGTTTAATGTATCCGTATGAATGGCAACTTGCACATCATATTGATCCGCAATATTTAAACAAGTATCAATTGCAGCCGGTGTAGTTCCCCAATCTTCATGGAGTTTTAAACCCATCGCCCCTGCAACAATTTGTTCAACTAAACCTTGGGGTTGACTACTATTTCCTTTCCCTAAAAATCCTAAGTTCATGGGAAATGCTTCCGCCGCTTCTAACATTCGATAAATATTCCATGCACCCGGAGTACAAGTAGTGGCATTTGTTCCCGTTGCGGGGCCAGTTCCACCGCCGATCATTGTGGTAATTCCTGATGCAATGGCGGTTTCTATTTGTTGAGGACAAATAAAGTGAATATGACTATCAATTCCTCCCGCCGTGAGGATCATTCCTTCCCCTGCGATCGCTTCTGTGGCAGGGCCGATAATAATATCAATATGATCTTGAATATAGGGATTTCCGGCTTTGCCAATCTTATAAATTTTCCCATCTTTTATCCCTACATCCGCTTTAACAATGCCCCACCAATCAACAATTAAAGCATTTGTAATTACTAAATCGACTGCGCCATCTGCACGGGAAATTGGAGACTGTCCCATGCCATCCCGAATCACTTTTCCGCCGCCAAATTTAACCTCATCTCCATAAGTTGTATAGTCCCTTTCTACTTCAATGATTAATTCTGTATCCGCTAATCGAATGCGATCGCCCACTGTCGGCCCAAAGGTTTCTGCATAAGCTTGCCGATCCATTTTATAACTCATAAATCTTCCTGGGGTAATGATAAGTTTTCTAGGAATTCAACGAAGGGTTTAAAGCATTGAGGACATCTTTCAGCAAGATCCTGATAATTAGCTTGCCCTAAAATAAACGCTGGATCAACTTTTTTTACATAGGTTTTATTATACGCTTTAAATAATCTTTCAACAATTCTACTGGGTGGCTGATCATGATTTTGGTTTTCTACGGGAATTGTCCAAGAAATAGGGAAGTTCTGATTATTTCTCAAGCCTAGACGAGTTTTAAGTTGAGCCTCCGAGGCTAAAACTAAGGCTTCTAAGTCATATTTAAAGCAAAAAACCCTAAATCGTTCTATTAATCGCTGATCATTGATGCCTTGTCGAGTTAGTTCTTGATTAAACTGAGTCATTATCCCTGCTTCTAATTCTTGATAGGTTGTATGGGTAAACAGTCTATTTGGAGGGTATAAGTCAGGAATAACAACAACAATGGAATTAAGTTTACCTTTTAAAATATTAATTGCTTTTTTAGGAATTACCTCTAATAACTCTTGTTTTGCATCCCCACCTCTTTGATTATCCCTTCCTTTTCCTGAAAAAAACTGAATCTTAATACCCTGATTTTGCTTATTTTCAATAACTTGTTTGAATAATTGTTCCAGTGCAAATTTATCTGAATTTCCTTCTACATAAACAATCACTTCCATGTTAGTTGCTCCAATTCATCAGAACGATGTAATTTTTCGATTTCATCTGCTCCAAAATCTTCTAACATATCAGTTAATACCTTAAAATTACTGGGCTTTATAAATTTTGCTTCTCCCTGTTCTTTACGAATCACTGCAATTTTAGATAAATCAAACTGACTTAGGAAATAGGAAGAATGGGTTGCTAACAAAATTTGAGTCCGTTCTGATGCTTTCTCAAATAGTCCTGCTAAAATAGATAATGTCCGAGGATGTACCCCTTGATCCGGTTCATCAATACAGATTAAACTGGGAGGATTAGGATGTAAACAAAGGCAAACCCAGCAAATCAAACGTAAAATTCCATCGGATAAATCCGCTAAACTAATAGTTTCATCAACTCCCTTTTCTTGCCAAAATGCAATGACCTCGCCAGGGCCACCTCGCGCTTTTACCATTAAATTTTTAAACCCTGGAATCATTAATCTTAAAAAAAACTGCAATTCATTAAAAATTTCTTGATGTTCCGTTTGTAAATAAAATAAAACAGAACTTAGGTTTCCTGCATCTTCATGAAGAATCGGTTCCTGTTCAATTACAACTGATTTACGGATTTTTTGATTAGCAATATTAAAAGAGCTATAAAATCTCCAATTCTGAATATATTCTCTCAACTCGAATAATAATTCTAAACGTGGATTAGTGATTGTACTTAAAGCTAATTGATTGCGTTTAGATTGAATGTCTTGCTCAATTATTGTGTTTTCAAACCTTCCTGTTTCTGAATCTTGAACTCGCCCTTGATTCCCTTGAATATCCATGAAAATATAAGGGTTTTTATATTGATCACTAAAGGGTTTAGAGGAAACAACTTTTTCATGGGTAATTTGTGTTTTCCCCACAGGGCCGACCAGTTCACCTTGATAGAGGATAGAAATAGGTCTATTGGTATCAATTTCTAAATTCCATGTAAACTTTTCTGGCCCTGGAAGATGAAAAATTTGTTGACCGATTGATCCCTCTATAATTTCAGTGGGGATCTCTCGATACATACCATCTCGGAGAAATTTCAAAAATTCAAACAAACTGGATTTTCCAGCCCCATTAGCACCTACAATCACTTCCAAAGATTTAAAGTCAGCTTTAAACTCTTTAAAAGGACGATACCCTTTAATGTCAATCGATAATAATCTCATAATTAAGATTTACTGAGACAATCAATCATACAACTTTCACTCATCTATTCTACTTCTTTTTTTTACCTTTTTTGGTTTTATCTTTCTCTTTTTTAGATTTTTTATCGGATGGTTCTGATGGGATAGCTTCTAGTTGACCTTCCACTAACCCATTAAACCCATAAATCTCTCGACTTCCGGCTATTGTCACTAACTCGATTTCCCGTTCATCTCCCGGTTCAAATCTAACCGCAGTTCCCGCCGGAATATTTAACCGCATTCCTTTGGTTTGTTCCCGTGTAAATTTTAAGGCTTCATTAACTTCATAAAAGTGATAATGTGACCCTATTTGAATCGGGCGATCGCCAGTATTCGCTACTTTAACCTTTAAGGTGGGACGACCTGCATTCAGTTCTATTTCACCCGGTTTAACAATCATTTCCCCTGGAATCATGGGTTATTTCCTCTGAAGATGATTAGGATTCTCAATCAGAATACCATGTTTGCAGAATTATATGGTATTGTTTAATATTATTATCTAGGATAATTGCTGAATTAGCAAGAATAGCGGGATAAGAATAGATCGATATCAAGATTTTATTGATTTACAATAGAAATAAACCATGCTATCAATACCACTACTTGTCAAATAAAATGAATTTTCAACAGTTAGAAAAATAACTCAATAATTTAAAACCTGCTGAAAAACTCCTCCAGATCAGAACGATCAAAGTTAGAAATCTATCAACAGAATCAACATTATAACTTATAAAAATGTGATTGCTGTAATCCCGCAATGCCAATAATTTTCCTCTATTTCAGTAATGTTCCTGTTAGCATCTAAGTGTAATATTTTGTACTCTGTAATAATTGATTTCTTAAAAAATCAGTAAAAACACGCATGATAAATTTTATAAACTAAGATTATAATAATCAAGGACTTTATAATAGTATTTTACAAACTATGATAGAAGTATTAAATATAACTATATTTTCCTATATTTTAGGGATTTTTCCAATTATCTTAGGTGGGTTAGGAACTTGCGATGATCCTAACCCTGCACAGTGGTTGCTAATTATTTCATTAATTGCCGCTTCTGGTCTATTAGCTGTTGCTAGTAGTGCCGCAATTGTAGCTGTAGCAGCTACAATAATTCCTCTGATTATCGCTGGTGCAACTATCGCTGAAATAGCAGCAGCTATTACAGGTCATACTGCTCTAGCAGCAGGAACGTTAGAAATTTTAACTGGATTAGTTATCGCTATAAAAAATATACTGGGTTGCTAAGTCAATTTAGAATTAAACTTTCTAGGACTGATTTTTCAGTTCTATTCAATGAGTTAATTCTGTTAGGGTGCGTGTGGCTTCGCCTTACGCACCCTACGAGTTGGAGGGATTTAAGGGAGTTCCACATCGTTTACAAAAACGGGCATCTTTATCATGAACTGACCAGCCACAACCGACACAAATCGTATCAATATGATTGGATGCTTTAACTAATTGTTTAATTAAATCTCCTAATTGCCAAGGAATTAAAGCTATTCCGGTTAATATCATTAATATGGTTAAAAATCGCCCCATTTCTGATAGGGGGGTAACATCTCCAAACCCTACGGTTGTCATGGTGACAATGGAAAAATACACCGCATCTAAGAAGGTTTTAAAGATTTCTGGGTTAACAGGATGTTCAACTTGATAAATCAAGCCAGAAAATATAAAAATAATCGTTAATAGTGTAAAAATAATTCGAGCAAAAATAATCCCATCTTCAGTTTGAATTCTGAAAACAGATATTTTTACATCAATAAATCGGATTAATCGGAGAACTCTAAACCAACGGAAAATCCTTAAATAACTAATATTTAAAAACCTTAAAGATCCTTGTATTATAATCAATAAATCAATTAATGATAAAGGATCTAATACAAATTTCTTTTTATTTTCAGCCGCCCAAAATCGAATAACATACTCAATAGTAAATAAAATTAAAATAATAAAATCTAATAATTCTAAACGAGAACGAACATTGGGAGAAAGGGGATAGGTTTGAGCAATGAAACTGGCTAAGGAGATTAATATAATTCCCGTTAAGGTTAAATTTATAGTTTTCCCCAGGAGCGTTTCAATATCTTCTAAATAAAAGGCTACTTTCTTGCGTTTTTCTTCCCAAAAGTCTAAGTTAGATGGGGATAATTGTGGATCTTCCATAAATTTAAAGGATGCGATCGCCTATACAAACCGCTTTTAATCTGTGTTAATAATCTTTTTTCTTAAAAGCATGATAATTTTCTTCAGGATCTTCATCTTCTAACTCAAAATTTGTCTCAGAATAAAGTTCCAAGCGTTGAATATTTCGCTCTCTAAACTGATGAGAACTTCTACTCCCTGACAAACGATTTCCTGATCGGCGTTGGGACTCAGAGGGGGATGTTTTGCGAGTAAAGGTTTTCCACGCCACGCGAATTCCGGTGAAAATACTGCCTGTGGTAGATTGCAATTTTCTAGCTTGTTGTTTAGCGCTATCTAAGCCTAAATCCACTTGTTTAACCACTTGACTCGCGCTTTGTACCCCTTCGCTCACATCCTCCGTCAGTTCGGTAATTTCTAACCCGGTTAACCGAATCGATTCCAAAGTCGGTGGAAATTCACGGGAGAGAGTATCCGCTAATTTTTCCACACTTCTAGCTGCCCGTGCAATGGCTTGCAAGGCAGGTAAGGCAACAACAACAACAGCAGTAAGGCTGACTGCCACAAAAAATAGTGACAGTGCAAGCCAAAACAAAGGTTCAGTCACTTGATTTCCATCAATAACAGTTTGGGGTTTATTCGCCTTCAAAGTATAGCGATTTTTAGGCGCAATACCCCATTGTTAACGTTCCCGTATGATTTTTTGAGACTCTGGTAGATGGTTTTCAACTTCTAACTTCTGTTGGGTTTGTCGCTGTTGTTGGCTGGCTTCTAACCCGGCTGCAATGGATTCTTTAAGCCGAATTAAGGTTTCATCCCAATTGCGTAATGCAGACTCAGACAGTCGATTTGCCTGTAACTGAACGTTAGTGGATAGATCTTCTGCAAGTTCGGGTAAGGCATCGGCTGATTTTTTGAGTAACTTTCTCGTTTCTTTCCCAGAACGAGGGGCTACCAACAAACCGGCCACCGTACCCACGACAGACCCTAAGACAAAACCACCTAAAAATTGTCCTAACCGTTGATTTGACATATTGAACCGCAGTAGAAATTCTATCCCCGTACTCTATTTATTCTATTAAGAAAATGGTTATAATAACCACTAATCCCTGAAAGGGATTGAAACCAATCAAAATCAACAGACAAGATTACCGATTAGGGGGATGGGAGATTTTCAACCCCAAACTCCCCTTAAAAACCACCACCATAACACTTATAACTTGGATTTAGTGTGTTGGCAATTGGGACAGCTTATAGTTTGTTCTTATCACCATAACAGTTGCTATCATTAAGCGACTTCCAGACGATGGGGTGTTAAAGTTCGGGTTGTTAAAGTCATGGAATGATTATTTAAAATTTGATGAAGTTGTTCAGCTTCTTCATCGGTAAATTTTAGAGTTTGATCACCCAAAAAATTGACAACTAACGGACTGCCCATTTCATGAGTTAAACGTTGCCAACAAATCACTGCATCAAGGCTAAATCCAAAATTTTTAACTTGAATAAAACGTGACATGGTTATTCTCCTATTTCTAAAGTTATAGGGCAGATCCCTATAAAAATTAGGCTATGAATCTGTTAGCATTCTCTCCTAATGAAAAGACTTCTAAACAAGTTTGATCTTGCTTTCCTATTCTTCCTAATTGTCACAGATATACACATCTAACTTAGGAAAGATTTCCCTTCCCCCCTGATTAGAATCCTAAAACCCTCTGACAATACAATCTCAACGTTGTCAAATTCTGTTTGTGAATAAAAATTAATTTCTCAAAAATTGTATTAAAAAATACAACAGAATTTGGAAAAACCTATTGGCTTATGGCTTGAAGACGGCTATACTAGCAACACAAACGAATGATTAATCTATCTCGTTAGTAGCCCTCTATACTAAGGGTTCTTTCCGTTTTATGGTTTAATAACGGACTCGGCTTGTCGTTAGTTGGAATGGTGTATTGCGCTTACAAGGTCTATGAAAAATATTCTGGTTATTATTCATCAACCCACCACCGAAACAGGGCGGGTGGGACAAATTCTAACGTCCTATGGTTATAAATTGGATATTCGCCTTCCCAGTCAGGGGGATGCTTTACCCCATCATTTAGAAAAACATGAGGCTGTGATTGTTTTTGGGGGGCCCATGAGTGCCAATGATGAAAATACGTTACCTTATATTCGGACTGAATTGAACTGGATTTCCCTGGTTTTAGAGTCAAAAAAACCCTATTTAGGCATTTGTTTAGGGGCTCAACTGTTAGCCAAAGTGTTAGGGGCAAAAGTCTCGTTTCATCCTGAAGAAATTCGAGAAATTGGCTATTTTCCCATTACCCCAACCGTCGAAGGACAAGGTTATTTTAACGCTCTACAATACGTTTATCAATGGCATCAAGAAGGGTTTGAATTACCATCTGGCGCAGTCTTATTAGCAACGGGAAAAGATTTTCCTAACCAGGCATTTCGTTATGGGAAAACGGCCTATGGTTTGCAATTTCACCCAGAAATGACTGAAGAATTAATGAAACGGTGGATAGAGCGAGGAAGGGAACAATTAACCTTACCCGGAAGCCAATCTCTAACGGAACAACTTCATAAACATCATTTGTATGGAACTCAGGGGGAAAAATGGTTAAAAACCTTTCTTCCGAGTTGGATAAATTCGATTCACCCAGAACAAAACTTGCTGTTAGAAAGACGTTCGGCTTAATTTAAAATAAAATTAGATCAGTTATTAGTTACAACAGTGGTAGCAAAGACTAATACAGCAAACCTAGACTTGTGTTCCTCCTTTTCCTCCTGTTCCCTGTTCCCAGTTAAGCTGTTCCCTGTTCACTAATATAATGTAAACACCATTGGTTTTTGCCATTATTTTTAGCTTTATAAAGGGCTTTATCCGCTTCAGAAATTAACACTTCAGGAGAAGACTGTAACTCAGGAATTTGACTCGCAACCCCTAAACTCACTGTAACATATTTCTCGACTAAAGAAGTCTTATGAGGGATCTGAAGTTGTTGCACTTCCATATTAATTCGAGTTGCTACTTGTGAGGCATCAAATAAGGCGGTGTGGGGTAAAATAACCGCAAATTCTTCTCCACCATAACGCGCCACCACGTCAAACCCATTTCTAACGGCTGTTTTAATCGCTTGAGCTACTTGTTGTAAACAGTCATCTCCTTTTTGATGGCCGTAGGTGTCGTTATAGTTTTTAAAGTAATCAATATCGCATAAAATTAATGCTAAAGTGGTTTCAGTTATTAAATGTTGATTCCATACAGATTTCAGACATTCATTAAACCAATATCGATTGGCTAATTTAGTTAAACTATCTGTAATTGCCATGTGTTTTAATTCTTTATTAACCTCTTGTAATGTAATTTCAATCCGTTGACGTTCTTCAATTTCGGTTTTTAATTGTTGCATCGTCAATTCTAAGCGTCGGCTATTGGCTTCTAATAAACAACTATATTGAATCCCTTGAGAAACTTCTGCTAACATATCAATCACTAAATCCGCTTGCGGAAAATTTTTTAACTCCTCCACTCCTAACCAAGGTAAAGGTTTAATTAAATCGGGACTTTTCCAAATAATTTCAAACTGTTTAGATTCGGTTACTCGACCCATATAACAATGTTTCCATAAATGATGATTAGATTCAACTTTAACCCGTCCTCCCGGTGCTTCAAAGGTTTGATTATAAGCAGCTTTTTTAACAAGATCTGTTTCAAAACTATTGGCTTTTTCTACAGCATTTTTCCAAAGATAAACTTGAAAATAAGCAGCTTCAATGGGGTCAGAAGTCACTCGCTCGGTTCCATATAAAGCTTTAAAATTATTCACAAATTCTTGATTATGGGGGCTATTTAAGCTTTGAAAATAACTCCAACAAGCATAATGACCCATACTCGCTTCACCCATACTCTGAACCTCTGATTCTGAAACACTCACTGCTACAATGGGCATCTCTGAGGGTGAAATTCTAGCTTCATAATAAGCTTGATAGAAATAGAAATTACTATCCCCATTTAAAGTATTAAAAATGACATCGGGTTTTAATTTTTTGATTTCATCAATAATATCGAAAAATCTTTTATCTCCCAAAGTAAAATAGTGTTCTCCAACAACAGTTCCGCCTTTTTGTTTCAGAAGGGACTTAATTAATTTATGGGCTGTCCGAGGAAATACATAATCTGCACCTAATAAATAAAATCGTTTTCCTAGGTTTTGGAGTACCCAACTCACCGCAGGTTGAATTTGTTGATTTAAACAGGAACCGGTATAAAAAATATTAGGAGAAGATTCTAACCCTTCATATTGAACAGGATACCAAAGTAAAACATTATATTCTTCCATTAAAGGTTTCACTGCTTTTCGAGAAGCCGATGTCCAACAGCCAAATATTGTGCTGACTTGATCGATTTCTAGTAATTTTTGGGCTTTTTTTTCAAACACTAAAATATCAGACGCACCATCTTCAATTACGGGTTCAATTTCATATCCTAAAATCCCTCCTTGAGCATTTATTTCTGTAATTGCCATTAAGGTTGATTCTAACAAGGGGGTTGCACTCATTGCCATGGTTCCGCTTAAGGAATATAAAAGACCAACTTTTATTTTTTTCATAGGTTTTAATATCCTTTAGAATCTCATAAAGTCTGGTGTTACTAAGAATCTGAACATCAATCATTACATCGGTTTAATTTTGACAGAAAGCGGATCAATTTTTAGTTCGTTTGAATACCCTTAATCAGAAGAGAAAAGGTGTTAACGAGTTTCTAGGGTTAACTCATACTCAAAAGGTTGAGAAGAGTTAGACACAACTACAAATTCATAATCTCCCGAATCTTGTAAGCGACCTGACCAACGAGTCTTAGGAGAATCTTCTAATAAAGATTGGGATTTTTGTGTTATACCAGGGGTATAAATTGAAAGTAACGTTGAGGGTTTTGGAGACTTGAGACGGACTTGCAAAATTTGATTTTTATTAAAGCGAGCAATATAGGCTTTTCCTTCTCCGGGTTTTAGGGTTTCTTTTAACGTTTTTCGAGTTTTTTGCGAGGCAAATTCCACTCGTTCCCAAGTTAATCCCGCTTGTAACTGATGAACAACATCATCGGTAAAAGCTTGCCAAACTTGTCCTATGGGCAACTCTAATAAATTGGCTGTTCTTGATTGTTCAGGAAATAAATAGAAAAATTTGACATCTGCTAAATCATACAAGGATTGACTACTTAACTGTAACTGATTAACGGTTGCTTTCCAGTGATCAAGATCATCCAAACGATAGGTTCCTAATTTCAGCCGAGATTCCTCACTTAATTGTCCCAGACGTTGCAAGAATTCATCGGCAATTTGATGCCATCGTTGTCGCCAAATGGCATCGGAGGAACTATCTGTTAAGGTTCTTCCTTGTTGTTCAGGATAGCGAGTATAAAATTCTTCATTCACTAAATTAACAAAAAAGTTAAAATTAATCCCTAATAAACGTCTTTCATCCCTTAAAGCTTCTTGTCGTTCTTGTTCTGTCCCCGGAATTTGATGTAAATCTGCATAATGGTTTAACCAATAGCGTCCTCCTAACCACCCGAACCCTCCCAGGATTAAAATTGAAACAAATATTAATAAAGGCATTTTAAGACCCGCAGATATTCTTCCTGGAGTGGGAGAAACTTGGGGAGATAAACTTTGGTTTTGGGTTAAGGAAACTGTTCCCTGAGTCAGGGGAGTCGAGGGTTTTGGCAAAGACTGAGTTAGGGGAGAATTTAGGGTTGAAAGCGCTGCTAGAACATCCTGAGCCGATGGAAAGCGATCGCTTTGATGATACGCTAACATTTTCTCTAAAATAGCCCCAAATTCTGGGCTTAAATTTGTGTATTTTTTCCAATTCCAAATTAACGTTTGGGGATCAATTAATTGTTGAGGTTCCTTTCCCGTTAATAACACAAATAGGGTGGCTGCTAACCCATATAAATCACTGTGGGGATAAACCCTTCCTAAACGCATTTGTTCATCGGGAGCATACCCAACTTTTCCTAAGCGAGTGGGGGTCGGATTTTGACCTTGTTGTGCGGCTAATTCTGATTCAACTTTAGCTTGAATTAATTTAACACCCCCGAAATCAATTAATATGGGTAAACCGTCTAATTGACGTTGAATAATATTGTCAGGGGAAATATCTCGATGAATTACACCATAGCTGTGAATATAGTCCAAAACGGGTAACAGTTGGAGTAAAAATTGAATCATTTCTGCTTCGGTAAAGGGCAAGCCTTGGCGTAAGCGTTGATTCAATAAACTCCGATAATTCAATCCTTCAACATAATCTTGGACTAAAAATAAATAGCCTTTATTATCAATGGTTTCTCGAAATAACTCTCGAAACTGAGGAATTTGAGGATGTTTCAATTTATAAAGAATTTCCGCTTCCCGTTCAAATAATTCCTGAGATTTTTTTAAGGCAAAACTTCCTTGTACCTGGGGGGCAAATTCTTTTAAAACACAAAGTTCATCAAACCGATGTTGGTCTTGTGCTAAATAGGTGCGTCCAAAACCTCCATGTCCTAACTCACGGACAATGGTGTAATGGTTTCTCAGAACAATACCGGGGTAAATTAATTGACTCATTCGATGTTAGGGTAAAAAAAGGAGTGTTAAACGGTTCAAATCTGTCTAAATTGAGAGTAGCAATTTATTGGGACTGTAACATGGGCCAACTCAGAGACGAACAACGCCAACGAGCAATTTCAGCGTTAAACGGCTTTTTATCTACACCCTTATCTGATTTAATTCAACCCTCGCCAGATAGAGGGGTTACTTCTGTTTTACAATTATTTCAACAGGTTGTCACAACTGTTCCAGCTTATCAAGGATTTTTAGCAGAATATTATCAGTCTATTCCTAACATTCAAACCCTTGAAGATTTTCAAACCCTTCCTGTAATTACTAAAGAAAATTATTTACGCTCCTATTCATTATCCCAATTGTGTCGTTATGGACAATTAGAAACCTGTGATTTAATTGCTGTTTCTTCTGGTTCCACGGGAAACCCGACCTTTTGGCCCCGGTTTATTAGTGATGAATTGCAAATTGCGACTCGGTTTGAACAGATTTTTTATGATAGTTTTCAAGGGGATCAACGTCGGACTTTAGCGGTTATTTGTTTTACCTTGGGAACCTGGGTTGGCGGACTGTATACAACGGCTTGTTGTCGTCATTTAGCCACAAAAGGCTATCCCATTACGGTTATTACCCCTGGAAACCAAAAATTAGAAATCTTTCGTGTAATTCGAGAATTAGGGGAACAGTTTGAGCAGGTGGTTTTATTAGGCTATCCTCCGTTTATTAAAGATGTTATTGATACGGGAATTGCTGAAGGGATAGCATGGCAAAAGTATCACGTTAAATTGGTTTTTGCAGGAGAGGTTTTTAGTGAAGAATGGCGCAGTTTAGTCGGGGAACGAGTTGGCTCAACTCAACCGTATTATGATTCGGCAAGTTTATATGGCACAGCAGATGCAGGGGTTTTAGGGAATGAAACCCCGTTAAGTATTTGTATTCGTCGGTTTTTAGCTGAACAGCCAGATATTGCTAAACAATTATTTGGAGAATCTCGATTACCAACTTTAGTACAATATGACCCCAAAAGTCGATTTTTTGAAGTCCAAAAGCAGGAAGATTCGACAACGGGAACCTTATTATTTTCAGGAGATAATGGCATTCCTTTAATCCGTTATCATATTGCAGATCAAGGCGGAATTATTCAATTTCAGGAGATGTTAGACTTTTTAAAACAATATAATTTTGACCCTATTTCAGAATTACAGAAATTAGGAAATCGAGGGATTCATCAATTACCTTTTGTGTTTGTGTTTGGGCGATCGCAATTTGTAATTTCCTATTTTGGGGCAAATATTTATCCTGAAAATGTTACTGTAGGGTTAGAACAACCTTTAATAAAAGAGTGGGTAACGGGTAAATTTGTCATGTCTGTGATAGAAGATTCTGATCAAAATCGATTTCTGTCAGTGGTGGTAGAATTAGCTCCCGGTGTTGAAGAAACAGAACATAAAAAAGAAGCGATCACCACTTCTATTTTAACCCAATTAAAACGCCTCAATAGCGAATTTGCTAATTATGTCCCCCCCGAATATCAAACCCCTCAAATTACCCTCAAATTAACCGGAGATCCTGAATATTTTCCCCTAGGAGTAAAACATCGTTACACCCGGAAATAGTAGGACAGGGGAATAGGGGTTTGAGAGCCTACTTTTAGACCCATATCCCGCCCCTACCCGTTAACCATCCAGGTCAACCCCTGACTGTTTCCAAATAACTCCAGAAGGTATTTTGTAATAACATCGCAACGGTCATGGGGCCAATACCGCCGGGAACTGGGGTAATAGATTGGGCGATGGGTTGAACACTGTTGAAATCGACATCCCCGACGAGGCGAGATTTACCGTTAGCATCGGTTATTTTATTAATCCCAACATCGATAACAATAGCACCCGGTTTCACAAAATCCGCCGTGATCATTTGCGGACGTCCAACGGCTCCCACTACAATATCAGCATCACGGGTAATTTTGGCTAAATCTTTCGTTTTTGAATGGGCAATTGTTACGGTACAATCTGCTTCTAAGAGCATTAACGCCATCGGTTTTCCGACTAAAATACTGCGACCCAAAACAACAGCGTGTTTGCCTTTTAACTCAATATTATACTCTTCAAATAGTCGCATAACTCCGGCGGGAGTACAACTTCTTAACCCCTTTTCTCCTCTGGCTAACCGTCCTAAATTTTCCGGGTGTAAACCATCAGCATCTTTTTGGGGATCAATTTCATACAATAACCCAACAGCATCTAAATGGGGAGGTAAAGGTAACTGTACTAAAATTCCATCCACCTGTTGATTTTGATTCAAGGTATGAATCGTTTGGGTGAGTTCTTCTTGAGAAGTTTCTGCGGGAAAATGTTGACCAAAGGAAGCAATACCAACCTTAGCACAAGCTTGTTCTTTATTGCGAACATACACCGCACTGGCTGGGTTATCTCCCACCATAATTACCGCTAAACCGGGAGGACGCCCTACTTTCGCTTCCCACGTTTGGACTTGTTCTTGAAGTTCAGCTTGGATTTTTTTCGCTGTAGATTTACCGTCTAATAGATTATCCATAATTCGTTGTCTTGTCGTTCACTCTATTGCAATCGTCTCTATTTTTAGCAGTTAAGCTAGGATTGGAGATAATTTTACCTATAAATTTAATCTTTTTCTCACGAAAGGTTATAGGCTTGAGAAAAGAATTTTATTTGAGATTCCAGACTCTATGACCCTTGCATTTCCAGTGAAGTTCACCCCAAGGTTGCCCCTGAGTATTGTACTACTATTTGTGACCGGATTAGTCGGTTGTGGGAGTATTACCCCTTCGGAAACTTGGATTAATTTGAACACCGCTAAAATTGATCAGCTTCAACAACGGCAGAAAATCGGTGCTAAAGTTTATCTACGAGGTAAAGTGGAAAGCCATGCACCATTTTTAGGTGCAGGTGCTTATCAACTCCAAGATAATACAGGTTCTATTTGGGTCTTCACAACTCAACCCTTACCCCCCCTTAACCAAGACTTATTAATTCAGGGTAAAGTCGAATATAAAAGTATTTTACTGAAAGATATGAAAGGTAAAGATATTGGAGAAGTTTATCTTAAAGAAATTAAACGAGAATAACTGATAACTGATGACTGATAACTGATAACTGATGACTGATAACTGATAACTGATGACTGATAACTGATAATTATGATTCAAGTTTCTTTGGCAATTCTTTATCGAGATGGAAAGTTTTTATTTCAATTGCGAGATAATATTCCTGGCATTGTTCATCCGGGGGTTTGGGGATTATTTGGCGGACATTTGGAAGGGGAAGAAACGCCAGAATTATGCTTGAAACGGGAATTAATCGAGGAAATTGGTTATCAAGTTTCTGATTTAGTTCTGTTTAAAGAGTATGGTGATTCTCAGGTTAATCGTTTTGTTTTTTATGCTCCTTTAACGGTTGATTTAAGTCAATTAGTCTTAAATGAAGGATGGGATATGGGTTTGTTAACCACCGAGGATATTAAAGCTGGAAAATGTTATTCTCACAAAGCCGGAATGGTGAGGTTAATCGGAACTCCTCATCAAAGGATTTTGTTAGATTTTATCGCTCAGAAGTTAATTTAACCGACAATGGGAACACTGCCATCATCGGGTAAAATAGAACGGGGATTAATAGATTCGCCATTGGGTTGACGCACTTCAAAATGCAGATGAATGGAATAGCCTCCGCCATCAATTTCTAATCCTTCATACCCAAACCCTGAACCTCCCCGGATTCCTATAAATTGACCTTTGGTAATATTTTGACCCACTTTAACCCGAATCGATTGTAAATGAAAATAAACGTGTTCCCAACCATTAGAACGTTTAATATAAATTGCCCGACCTTCTGCACCACTGCAATCATTTTTAATATAATCCACAACACCATCACTGGCAGCATAACATTCATCGGGTGTGTATCCGCCAATATCAACTCCTGCATGAAGTCTGCCTCTCGCATAACCAAATTCTGCCCTTGACCCCATACTGGTTCCTGTCATCGGCCATATCCACTCGGAATTAGAAGCAGCAAAGGAAGCGGAAGAAACTGAACGAGATGCGCTTAATTTTTCATCGGTTTCTAAGAGTTTAACTTGATGAGCCAGAACAAACCAAGTGGTCATATTTTTGGGTTTTGGAGATAAGAAGTTAACCTGTAAATGGTTATCTTCTGCCTCTGAATAACTGTCTATCTCAAATATGGTATCACAATGAACGCAGATTTTCTCATTATCAGAAATTGCTTCAGCAGCAATAGGATGAAGCTTAAAAACAGTATGTTCTAAAACTTGTAATTTCATCGTAACTTATTTCCTATGATCTTGTTTTTATAAACGGTATTAAAGCGGGAATTAAATATTGGGTTAAGGTATAGGCATCAACCCCTAATTCCGTGCGTTCTTTTGCTGCTAGAATTCCAGCTTGAGAATGCCACCAAACCGCAGTATTAACAATTGATTCTATCGGTTTTTCTGCTAAAATGATAGGGGGTAACAGCCCTCCTATTAATCCCGTTAAAACGTCACCGCTTCCCCCTCGACCTAAAGCAGGGGTACTATCAGGATTAATCCAAACTTGATTCGGGGTAGCAATACAGGTTCTTGCTCCTTTTAAGACTATGATTGTATTTGTTAATTCGGCGGCTTGTTTGGCTAAAGTTATTTTATTTTTTTCTAATTCCATTAATTCAGGAAACAGACGTTTAAATTCTCCTAAATGAGGGGTTATAATCGTGGGAAATTGACGAGAAGATAGGGTAAAAAAGGGATTGAGTTTAGATAAAATATTGAGAGCATCTGCATCTAAAATAATCGGACAATTTGCTGTTAAAATCGTTTCGACAATAGGTTGAGCTTCTGGGGTTAATCCAGGGCCACAGGCAATAGTTTGATAACGTCTTAAATCGATGTCTTCTGGAAGTTTGAGAATAGCTCCATTTTCGGTTTCAGGACAACCCATAATTAAGGCTTCTGGTAATACCGAACTGAGTAAGGATTTAATCGAATTCGGAACAGCAATGGATAACATTCCAATCCCGCTTGCTCTAGCTCCTAGTCCGGCTAAAATAGCGGCTCCTGTATATTGTTTTGAACCTGCTATGATTAATAAATGACCGTTTTTATATTTATGGGAATTGGCAGAACGGGGGAGGGGTAAACTGTGAATTGCTGTTGAGGAAGTGATACGATTTAGACAGGGAGATTCCCCTAGAATTGCAGTAATATCTGTTAAGGGAATATCAAAATCAATCAGTTCTGCTATTCCTATATAATCTAATCCGACCTCTTGTAAAAAGGCTTGTTTCCATAACCCTAAACACAGAGTTAAATCAGCGCGAATTGCTGTTCCTAATATTTCTCCAGTATCGGTATGAATTCCCGATGGTAAATCAATACTAATAACCCATTTGTTCCAAGTATTAATAGTGTCAATAGCGTTAGCAAGTTCTCCAGTGATAGGTCGTTCTAAACCAAATCCAAATAAGCCATCAATTAAAACATCACAGGTTTGTAATTCCTCAATATTAGAAGCAATAGGAATTCCTAAACTAACGGCATAGTTAGCATGAGCCTCGGTTAATTCTTTTCGTTTAGAAAAATGGCTATAAATAATAATAGAATAACCGAGAAAATACAATTCTCTAGCGACAACTAACCCATCGCCACCATTATGTCCTGGCCCTACTAATATCCCGATTTTATTCGAGGAGGTTATTGAGTTTTCCGATAAAAACTTCTGTAAGCGTTGGGTAATTTTAAGAGCCACTTTTTCCATTAACGCAGCCACAGGCATTCCCGCAGAAAAAATTCGATTTTCAATAGTTTGCATTTGTTCTGCGGTGACAACAATTTGTTGAAGTTTTTCGGATCTTATTTCAGAATTCATAACATTATAAACTATGTAATATTACCCTATTATAATATCGTAGGGGGGCGGGGTTTTCCCGCCCAAAATTATCTCCCAAAATAAATCGTAGCACGAGGTAATCCTGAACTTTTGAGGTAATTTTCCCATTGTTGTGCTAACTGTTGATTGGCAAAGGGGCCAACAGCAACGAAAGGATTAGAAGCGGCTTGTTGCATCTGAACACTTTGGGAAGGAACACCCAACGCCACAATATTTTGAGCCATAGTAACCAGTTGATTTCGTTGACTGGGAATTAAGATAAAATAACCGTTGGTATTGCCTAAACCTAAATTAAAATTAGGCTGAGTTGGCGGATTAGGAATTGTGGGAATACTAGCTAAAAACGCTTGTAATTGTGCTGTACTATTAATAATAGTCGAAGAAATTCCAGCTAAAGCTAACCTTTGTTGGAGTTGATTGGCATTAGACAAATTAACAAAACTTCCCGCTTGAATCACAGATTGCCCTTGATAATTTAAAGTTGTTGCATTCGGAGAAATTTGTCGGACTGCATTTAAAGAAGCCGTCGTTGGACTGACAAAAATTTGATACAATCCTAAATCCGTTGTCACCGGAACTTGACCGGGAGGAATAGAAGTGGTAATCACTTTTACATTCGTTTGGTCTAGGGGAATAATCATCGGATTTACCGTTACCGGATTATTAAAATCTTCTCCGGTTTTAAAGTTAATAATATTCCCTTGAACGCCTTGTTGTTTTAAGGTTTCAATCAGTTGTTGAGCTTCACTTTGATTAAAATAAATTCCTAGATCAATAATGCTACGATTATTATAGCGTTGCATCATCGCTCCGGGTTGAACTTGTTGCACAACTTCTAATAATAAAGGACTCTCACCATTGACATAAACCCCATAGCGTTGTTCAGCTAAAACTGGGTTGGCTATCCATCCATATCCCCCCAATAGCATTAGGGTAGAAAATAGGGGAATTTTCAATAAAAAATTGATCAACCCATTTGTTTTTTTCTGTATTACAATAGAATAGACTGACATTTTAACGTCCTCCCGGTTTGAGTGGGTTTGATTGATGTTAGCAGGTTAGCCAGTAATGTTGATCAAAACTGGCAGATTAGTCAACATTAAAGTTATAGCAACCGCCAAGGCAGTTAGGACAGAGACGGAGGCTGGAACCAAGGACGGTGAAGTCTTTTCCTCCCACTTTCCTGTTCCCTGTTCCCTGTTCCCTGTTCCCTGTTCCCTGTTCCCTGCTATAAGTGAGTTTATTGAAATTGGCAAGTTATTCTGATAGGATCATGAGCAAAGTTGTTGTTGGTCTTTCCGGTGGAGTCGATAGTTCCGCCGCCGCCGCCTTGTTACACAACCAAGGCTATGAGGTGGTGGGGTTAACCCTGTGGTTAATGAAGGGAAAAGGACAATGCTGTTCTGAAGGAATGGTGGATGCGGCATCTATTTGTGAACAATTAGGAATTCCTCATCATATTGTTGATAGTCGAGAGTTATTTCAAACCTATATTGTAGACTATCTGGTGGATGGATATCGAGACGGAATTACACCCTTACCTTGTTCTCAATGTAACCGCGCGGTGAAATTTGGGCCGATGTTAAATTATGCCCGGGAACAGTTAGGAATTGATCGGATTGCAACGGGTCATTATGCTAGAATTAACTATGATGAAACTGGCGATCGCTATCAACTAAAACGAGCCGTAGACTCCAATAAAGATCAGTCTTATTTTTTATACGACTTAACTCAAGATTTACTTGCTGGAACTCTATTTCCCTTGGGAGAAGTCCTCAAAACCGAAACCCGTAAAATTGCCAGTGAATATAACTTAAAAACCGCCGATAAACCTGAAAGCCAAGATTTATGTTTAGTGGAAGCCAGTGGTTCCATGCAAGCCTTTTTAGATAAATATATTACTGGGAAAAAAGGCGATATTGTTGATACAACGGGGAAAGTTTTAGGACACCATGAAGGGATTCATCATTATACCATTGGACAACGAAAAGGATTAGGAATTTCTGCCCCCAATCCGTTATATGTTGTCGGAATTGATGCGGGTCGAAATCAAGTGATTGTTGGGGATAGAGACAGTGCGGTACAAACAGAATGTCTGATTAAACGAGTCAATTGGGTGTCGATTTCTCCACCCGATACCCCCATTCGCGCCGAAGTACAAATTCGTTATCGGTCGCAACCGCAACCCGTTACCGTTGTTCCCCTTAATTCCCCAGAAGCAGAAGAAATTGATCCGAAAATAGGGTCTTGCGTTAAACTAATTTTTGATGAACCTATTTTTGGGATTACTCCAGGTCAAGCTGCGGTTTGGTATGACGGAGATTTAGTTTTAGGAGGGGGAATTATTGAACAGCAAAAATGAGTTTTACCTAGAGGGTTAAATTGAATTCAATTTAACCTTTTTAAGATGTTGAGAAATAACAGCAAAACTGATTCCTTGCGTCAGAGTACGGATAAATTTTAAAAATTGTATCCTAAACAACCTTATGATTACAGAGGATTGTACTGGGTTCAGTTATACGGATGTTCAGCATCAAAAAATAATTCCGAACAATCACGGATTACATAATAGGTCAATTTGTGATAAAAAATGCAGTAACGCCGATCTTAATTCCCCAACCACAAAGGAAAATAGAGGAACTGTGACCCAAACTTTAATTCCATCCACCACCATTCGTAATGTCCATCGCACCGTTCTCGATAACGGAATTGTGCTGCTTGTCACCGAAAATCCGGCGGCTGATATTATTGCAACTCGTTTATTTTTACGAACGGGAAGTCGCTGGGAACCCCAGGAAAAATCAGGACTTTCCCATCTATTAGCCACTGTATTAACCAAAGGAACCAACCAACTTTCCTCCCTCGAAATTGCCGAACAAATTGAATCCGTTGGGGCCAAATTAAATGCAGACACGTCAACGGATTATTTTTTAATCAGTCTAAAAACTGTTGCTTCCGATTTTCAAGATATTTTAAGTTTAACAGGCCAATTATTACGGTTTCCCTCTTTTTCCGAAGACGAAATCGAACTCGAACGCCGCATCACCATTCAGGGAATTCGCTCTCAACGGGAACAACCCTTTTCTGTCGCCTTTGAACAACTGCGACACCAGATGTACCAACATCACCCCTATGCTTTATCCACCCTGGGAACCGAAACCAGCGTTTCCCAACTCAGCCGCGATGACCTCCAAGACTTCCATCAAACCTATTTTCGTCCTGATAATTTAATTATCTCCATCGCCGGACGCATTACCCCCGAAGCCGCAGCAGAACAAATTGAACGAGTATTTGGGGACTGGATAGCACCTCAAACTCCTTTACCGACATTATCCTTACCCACCTTAACCCCCCATCCCCAAAGCGCCATTACCCACCAAGAAACGCAACAATCTGTTGTCATGTTGGGCTATTTAACCAGTTCGGTCAATCATGAAGACTATTCTGCCTTAAAAGTCTTAAATACCTATCTCGGAAACGGGTTATCGAGTCGATTATTTGTGGAATTGCGGGAAAAACGAGGATTAGCTTACGATGTATCCGCCTTTTTCCCCACTCGCCTCGACCAGTCTCAGTTTGTCGTGTACATGGGAACCGCACCGGAAAATACCGATATTGCCATTGAGGGGTTACGCACGGAAGTTGAACGTCTCGTCAATATTCCCCTGACGGCTGATGACCTGCAAGTGGCTAAAAATAAACTCTTGGGTCAATATGCTTTAGGAAAACAAACTAACTCCCAACTGGCGCAAATCTATGGCTGGTACGAATGTTTAAGGTTAGGGATAGAATTTGATACGGAATTTCAGGCTAATATTGCGGGGGTGACTTCAGCAGAAACGCTGCGAGTCGCAAACCACTATTTTATTGAACCTTATGTTTCCGTCGTTGGCCCAGAAGCCTTTGTGGGTTCCCAGTCCTAGGCTTTTTCCGGCGTTCAACTCCTGCCTCTGGCTGGTACAATAACCAGGCAGAAATCTTAAAGTTAAGGTGGGAGGAGGATTGTTATGCAGAATGATTACCAGTTTCGGGTCAAGGTTCACCGTTATTTACCCATAGCGTCCGTATTTGTTATCGGGTTAAATTTGATACCATCAGCGATAGCCCAAACCCCGACTCTATCTCCGGTAAAAATTGTCGTCGAAGTCAGTCGTCCGGTATTGCAAATGGGGAGTCGGGGAAAGGACGTTTCTGAACTGCAAGCCACCCTAAAATTATTGGGATATTATCAGGGTGCTGTTGATGGCATTTATTCGGAAGCCACAGCAAAAGCCGTTTCTGAGTTTCAAACCTTCGCCGGGTTAACGGCTGATGGCATTACGGATAGTACAACCTGGAATCGTTTATTTCCCCCTGTAACCCCCACCGCCACATCAGTTACAAATAATACCGTTTGTCCGCCCCCTGTTGTCAGTAATTCTACGGATACAGCAACAGCAGCGACTACACCCGATAACCCTAGTTTTCCGATATTGCGTCTGGGAATGCAAGGAATAGCAGTCACAGGGTTACAAGAACGTTTGAAAGCGAAGGGATTTCTCAAAGGTGGTGTTGATGGGGTATTTGGCCCAGAAACCCAATTAGCCGTTAAAGCCGCCCAAACGGAATATAAACTCAAATCCGATGGTGTTGTTGGGTCGGAAACTTGGATGATTCTGTTACGTTAATAGAATAATTGTAGGGTGTGTAAGCGCAGCGCACGCACCAACTTTGAAGTGTACCTCATCGTTTTTAATTGGGAGAGGGAATTACCTCAATTAACCCAGTGTGGAAAGCTTGATCGTAAGTAATAATAGGCAGTTTTTCCAGTTCAGCTTGAGCCATCAGCATCCGGTCAAACGGATCTCGGTGTAAAATAGGTAAGTTTCCGGCTCTCAGAGCATGAGCGACCGTGATCGTAAGTTCGTTGAACTTGGCTTGGTGTAATATGTCCTGATAATGCTCAACCAGAAATTTAGCTTCAGGAAGTTTTCCAATACGGTATTTTGTAGCAATTTCCCAAGCGGAAACACTGCTAACTAAAATATTATGGTTCGGATGGCTAATGATATCTCGGCATTCTTTGTTAAGTTTGGGATCATTAAAAAGCCACCAAAGAAGAATATGAGTGTCAAGGAGGTAGCTTATTCCCATTGCTGGAGTTCCTCTTCGGGTAGGGGTTCAAAGAATGCGTCCCCCAGTTTTCCGGTAAGGAGTCCAGGGATACGAGGTTGGGAGTTTTCAGAATTTAACCTTAAACGAAAATCCTGAATTATGTTATAAATTTCTGCCAGTTTATCTTCTGGAATATTTTGGAGTTCTTGTATGATTTGATCAATTATCATAAATCCTCCCAGTTTGAAAAAATATACAAAGCAAGTGCTAATTATTCATCTATAGAAATTATATAACAATAAAATACTGTAAGGTAATCCATCGCAGCACACCCACCAACAGTCAATCTCTTTAACGTTTACTATGACTTGAAGATTGGGTTTTCACATATTCTTTAATCACAGGTTCAAGACTCCAATAAGATTCTTTATTATTTCTAGCTTGTTGAATTAAACCCCGTTTTTTCAAAGATTGAATTGCTCTTAAAAAATCGGTATCAGATGAAAATTCTATGGGTTTACTCAAAATATTGACTGTTTGATCTTGGTTCGCTAACCACAACATCAGAAGTTGTTCAGCTTCGGATAACCGTTGATAATGTTGTTTTATTAAAGGTTCTATATCTCCTAAAAATAGAGTTTTATAGGATAAAAATTGCTCAACACGGTCATTAAATAAATCTTTGATCGTAGAAGCAATAATATTTAACCACAGGGGGTTGCCGCTATAACGTTGAATCAGTTCTGGCCATTTCTGCTGATCTGTGAGTTTTCTCTCAGCGAGAAGTTGGGTTGCAGCTTGACCTAAACCTTGGAGTTGTAGGGTTTTACAATAGCGGTTTTCGGTTTCTAAGTTGGCAATTTCAATAGGTTGTTCCCAACTGAGGAGCAGGAGACAACTATTATGGGGAGCTCTGCCAATTTCAGTTAACAGTTTACCATAATTTTCATATTCTGGGAGATAATTTCCGACGAATTGACGGGGGGTTAAGGTGTCTTGGAAATCGTCGAGAATGATTAAGCAACGGTGCGATCGCAAATCGTCTAGGATAGAATAGCCGGAATCTACATCGTTAATAATTGATGGATTTTCGCTCTTGTGAGTTGGGGAGAAAAACTCGATGAGGTTGGTTTTGAGGGCGTTGAGAGTCGGAAATTTGCGATGAGTTCGCCACAGAATGCAATCAAAGTTATCTCTGATTTGTTCTACCAGTTGTCTCGCTAGGGTTGTTTTACCGATACCCGATAATCCGGTGATGGTGACGATACGGCTATTTTCTGTGAGTATCCATTGTTTGAGGGTGGTGAGTTCGTCCGTGCGATTATAGAGGCAATTATTGTATTCTGGGGCTTCGCTGAGGTCGTGGCGGGGTTGAGATTCGTTGCTAGAGGAGTGTGATCGTTCTTTTGTGGTTTTGGGATTATTATATAAATCGCTACAGACATTTATGTGATTACCAATTTGCACTCCATTATTAAAATAAGAAAATACTTTATTTTCGACTAGAGACCGAACATTCTTTTTTTTTACATCTTCTCCAAACAGATCAGAGAGAAGTTCCCATAATTCTGATGCCATTTTCCTAACATGATCAGGACTACAGTGATAGTTATCAGCGATATCCTTGTATCCTCGAAATTCCCATGTACCCTCCAAAATAGCCCGTTGCAGTGAGTCCAGATGCTTTCCTGTCTTGGCAAAAATCAGGTCATCCGTCCACTTCAAGGCTTCTTGAATCTCCATAGCTGTTCAATTGGGTTGTAATTCTGGCTAATCTTAGCTCACATTATCCCACATTTTCCCCTTTTTAAACACAAAATCTCACATTTTCTTGTTTTTTTAGGTTTTTATCATTGATAAATATCCCCCTAAATCCCATTTTTGCGGGGTTGCAATATAGAATTTAAAGTCAGATAATAACTAACAATAAGAACATAATACTATTAGGGTAAGTAATAAACATGGCAAGACAAAACGTCGGAACAGTTAAAACAGCAACTGGTTCTGAATATTACTGTTTTTGGGATGATAAAACTGGCGATGTTTACGTTGGGAATGAACACGCTGGCAGAGCAGTATCTAAGGAGGAAGCATGGCGTAAAGGCAACTATTATGCAACAACTCTGAAAAAAATGAAATAAAGAAATGTAAATTTTATTACAATCTAACCAATAAAGTTTTCACGGTATAACTGTGCGTTTTTATGTCAATTTAAACGCATAAATAGTCATTACAAAAGTTTTAACTACACAAAAAAGGAGCGATCAACTATGTCAGATATTGAAAATATGCAGATACAAAGGGCTACACAAGCAAGCAATGAAGTCTCGCGATTAATGGGGAGAGGTGAGTATTACAAAGGGCGAGGAGATAATGCTCAAGCCCTGAATAACTATATTAGTGCTCTTGAAGCATATGCGGGCTATGCGGAAGCAAAATCCGAAATTATCTCAGTTTCTGCCGTTATGGGATCTTCCCAAGGCGAAGTTATATCGTCTGACACTTTATTTGAGTTATTTGGTTTGTTACAGTTTATTGCTTCGTGCTGCAAAAGTGATTCGATAGTCAGAGCATATATTGACTCTAGGCTTGTGCAGATTTACCAATGGCTTGACCAGTACGAAAAATTTTTTGATGAAAATACCTTACAAAGATATGAAAATATTGGGAATTATGTCAGAGAAATTGAACCCAATGTCAGTAAAAATAAAGAACGATTAAGCACTCTCAAGCCTATCAAAGAAGAATCAGATGAAGCACTCAAGATTATCAGAAAAGCATTGTCAAAAATATCCTATACAAAAATTTGCCCCTTATACTTAGAAAAGAGTAGCGGTTGCTTCATTGCAACAGCAGCTTATTCGACTCCAATACACCCTGACTTAGATACATTTCGTACTTTTAGAGATGAAAAATTGTTAACTCATTGGATAGGAAATAAATTGGTTGAAATGTACTATCAATTAAGTCCTAGTGTTGCTGAATATATCAACCAAAAACCCAGAATTAAGAGATTTGTTAGACGACAACTAGAAAGTTTAGCGACGTGGATGAGAAATCAAGGAATTACAAAAAATTAATTGAGAAACCGAGTTAATAGTCGGTGCTAGTTTTCCAAAAATGCGATCGCATTTCAGCCGAAGTGAAATTGATTCAGGTTGCACACAATCAGCAGAACAAAATCTAAACTATAATGAGAATCCAGTGGCATTGAAATGCTATGACCCTAGATTCACTTTAGTATGATTATGCCTCAAGCTTTGAAAGCAATTTACCGGAATGGCACATTTATTCTGAAAAACCCCTGTAACTTGCCTGAAGGGGTTGAAGTTGAGCTTTTTGTGCAATCACCCCAAGTCATTCCACCCCAGATCACTGATATTGGCACTAGACAGAAGTTTCTAAAGCAACTTGTGGAGAGAATGCAACAAAACCCTATTCCTTCTAATTCCCCTCGGTTTACACGGAATATGTTGCATGAACGCCGTTGACACAAATATTTTAATGTATGTCAATGATCCGCTTCCTAGAAATGTGATCGATCTTTAGTTTCCTAGAACTGCGATTAAAGATGTTGATATATTAATATTTTGAATAATTCCCTTTAGCTCAAGTAGGGGCGAGGCGCGCCTCGCCCCTACGATTATTTGGACTTCCAGCTATTTGTAAATCGGATATGCTAAATACATAAAAATCATTCCCTAAAAATATTAATGAAAACTAAAAGTTTAACTGCCATAATTTACAGAGAAGATGATATGTACATAGCCGAGTGTCCAGAAGTAGGAACAGTTGACCAAGGCGCAACCCTCGAAGAAGCGATCGCTAATCTTAAAGAAGCGACAAGACTCTATCTTGAAGAATGTCCTTTAGTAGAAATAAGCTCAAGTAACAGCAGATGATTTTATTGCCAATTTATGAAGCGATCGCAAAACCCAATAATCAATCTCGCAATAAAGCAATAAAACCGACCTGCTCAAAGTGTTTATCATAATTTGTCCTAATAACCATAACTTATCTTCTACAGATAATTGATGGATAAAGTTTTCGAGTTCTAGTAATTGATTGGAAACCATGTTAACTGTTAACCCATTAAATATCTAGTATAATAACCTATTGATTTTCCAAAATTGCGATCGCCTTCGGCTAGGCGGAGCATCGTCGCATTTCAGCCGGAGTAAAATTAATTCAGATTAAAGTCCGTCAACAATCGCGCTAAAAGTAAGCACTCAAACCCGAATTCTTTTGCTCTGATCTCAAGTCAATGATCCCCCCTAACCCCCCTTAAAAAGGGGGGACAGGAGATCAAAGTCCCCCTTTTCAAGGGGGATTTAGGGGGATCTGATCAAAGCTGTAATCAGGGGTTTTCAGCTTAACAAAACTATAAAACTATCGTTGAGATCGGGATCTAAGGTTTGATGAATTATTACGGAATATTAAAGAGTGTCACATTTAGTAAATTAGGGTTGGCAACCCAGAAACTTATGTTATGTTAATAGTCATAGGACACAAATCAACAACACACCAACGTTGATAACAACCCCCGGATTAAGAGCTTGTGTCCGTCGTGCTTTAATCCAATTGCAACGCCGTCAGAGGCAATGTGAACTACCAAAAATGTTGACGTTGTAGAGGGTCTGTGACTCGCTTGGAGTTCTTGAGGAATTGAGTAAACTCTGGGGTCAATGTCATAAAAAAGGTCTGTATCGACTTTGCTAGTACAATACTCCTGATTGGAATCGTTGCAATATCTTGTCCACGTTAGTTGAGTATCTTGATTTTTTTATCTAACTTACCTGAAATCTGCTTGAGTCAACTTAGTTTACATTCTAACGCTAAGGTCTGGTCATTCTGTACCAGGCCTTAAGTCTTGGGAGCGATTAATACAGGCCATCCTAAACGAGTGGGTTGTTGATAAATTCGTTTTAAAGTATTAATATCTCTAACGGAAATTGGCGGAGGTTCTCGAACTTGGGAAAAATACATCACGTCTGTTTGTTCGGGACTATGACCCCAAATTCCCAACGCATGACCAAATTCATGAAGGACGGCGGCTTCAATATATTGTCCGGTTTGGGTGGGACTTAACCAAATTGTGAAGTGATGGGATAAATAGGGAAATCCTTCAGGAGTATTTTTAATAGAAACTTGATAGCGGGTTTCTGCGGAACTTGCTCGTTTTTTCTGAGGGTCTAGGGGAGGATTTTTTCTAATAATTTCAATATCTGCATCTTGCGGTTGTTCAACTAAATTTAAAGGTAAATAATTATCCCATTTTAAAATAGCGGCTGAAACCGTTTCTTTCCACTGGGGATTAGAATCAACATTCTCAATATAAACTTTAATCGGAAATTTTGAAAAAACTAAATAACCAAAATTAGCGGGTTCAATTTGATCAAAATAATCACCTTTATTGTTTAAATCGTTCCAATTTGCTAAACGTTCTGGTAATGGATGAGGTTTAAACGGAATTTTATCGTCAGTCGCAATAGTTGAAACTTGGCTGATTAAAAGGGTCAGAACTATGATTATAGCAGTCCCTATTCCGCTTATGGCATAGATGACACGCTTATATTTTGTCCTAATAGCCATGTCCGTTGCTATAAAATTAGTTTAATTGACTCCAAAGTCTTGACTGATAACTGATAACTGATAACTGATAACTGATAACTGATAACTGATAACTGATAACTGATAACTGATAACTGATAACTGATAACTGATAACTGATAACTGATAACTGATAACTGATAACTGATAACTGATAACTGATAACTGATAACTGATAACTGATTATTTAATCCAACCTGCGCTTAAAATAACAGTAATTCCCATAAAAATAATGGCTAACATCCAAGTAATTCGATTTAAAGTAGTTTCAGCACTTTTAGCGCTAGTAAAGAGTTGAGCTTGTCCACCAATACCGCCAATTCCATCTCCTTTGGGACTGTGGAGTAAGACTAAAATAATAATACCTAGAGCAGATAAAGACCAAATGGCTTGTAAGACTTGAGTAATCATGGTAAAAAGTTGATAATTTGAACGAAAAAAATTAAACCGTCAAACCCTTAAGTTTAAACTATTTTTTCAAGAATGGGGTTATAGTCGCATCCGTATTGGTGTTCGATTTTCTCGAACCTCATAGGCCGCCGATTCAATCATAGAACGACCTGTCATTTCCGGGGGTTGGGGAATCCCCAAAATCTGCAAAATCGTGGGGGCGATATCCGCTAAACAGCCATCTGTCCGTAAGGGAACATCAGTTCCATAACCCGGTATTTTGCGTTTTTCCCCTTCTATTAGGATAAAGGGAACGGGGTTCGTTGTGTGGGCTGTCCAAGGATTTCCCTCAGCATCGGACATATATTCAGCGTTACCATGATCAGCAATAATAATCGCTGTTCCTCCAGCTTTACTAATACTTTCTAACAAAAACCCTAAACAGTGATCAACGGTTTCAATGGCTTTTACCGCCGCGTCCATCATCCCCGTATGTCCGACCATATCAGGATTTGCATAATTAATTACAATGAGCGAGTAAATCCCCTTTTCAATTCCTTCAATCGCCACATCCGTGACTTCAGCCGCCGACATTTCCGGTTGTAAATCATAAGTAGCAACGGAGGGACTGGGAATTAATTCTCGGTCTTCCCCAGGAAAAGGTTCTTCTAAACCGCCATTAAAAAAATAGGTGACGTGAGCATATTTTTCTGTTTCTGCGGTTCGCAATTGTTGTAACCCGTGTTCGGCGATGACTTGTCCGAGAATATTATTGAGATTTTGAGGTTCAAAGGCAACTAATACAGGGAAATGGGGGTCATATTGGGTAAACGTGACAAAGCTCAGGGGTTCAATATAAGAACGTTCAAATCCAGAAAAATTAGGGTCAACAAAGGCTTGAGTTAACTCTCTCGCGCGGTCAGGACGAAAATTAAAGAAAATTACCCCATCTCCGGCTTCCACCGCCCCTGATGCGATGCGAGAAGGAACCACAAACTCATCGTTAATGCCTTCAGCGTAGGACAATAACATTAGATCAACCGCCGATAATCCATTGCCTTCGCCATCGGTGGTCATAATATCATAAGCTTGTTTAACTCGATCCCAGCGTTTATCTCGATCCATTGCATAATAACGACCACTAATTGTTACAATGCGACCCATACCAATAGCATCAATTTGTTCTTGAAGTTGCTTAATATATTTAATCCCATCTTTAGGATTGGTATCACGACCATCCATGATGGCATGAATGCAAACCTCTCTAATATTTTTGGCTTTTGCTAAGTGTAAAAGTCCGATTAAATGGTCGATATGGGAGTGAACACCGCCATCGGAACACAAACCCATCAAGTGTAATTTACTATTTCTCTCTAAAACATCTTGACAAACTTGTAACAGTGCGGGGTTATTTTGAATCGTGCCATCCTCCACCGCATCGGAAATTCTCACTAACTCTTGAGGAACAACTCGCCCCGCACCAATATTCAAATGACCGACTTCTGAATTTCCCATTTGACCCTGGGGTAAACCCACCGCCTTCCCAGAGGTGCGAATTAAGGTTCTCGGATAAGCTGTCCATAGACTATCCATCACAGGAGTATTTGCAACGGCGATGGCATTTCCGTCGGTTTGTTCACGATAACCCCATCCGTCTAAAATGATCAGTACAACGGGAGATACAGACTTTGGTGCCATGCCAAGTTACCTTTTCGTTTGTTGTGGTAATTTTCCCATCTATCATACCATCGTGAGTTAGTAGAAGAGTGGAGATGGTGAAGAAAACCGTAGAGAGACTAAGCAGGGCTTAATCTCTCTTTTAAAAAATAATTTGGAATAACTTTGAGATTTCTTAGAAGATAGAAGTCGTAAAGTTATCAAAGGTCAACAAGTTAGGATCAACGTTATTCAGGGTAGCGAGAATTTGATTATTGACCTGAATTTGAGTTGAACCATTGACCAGGGTTAAAGTCAGTTGTTCAAAGGTGAGACCGCCATCAAGGACGATAATATCCACCCCAGAAGTAAAGTCAGTAATGGTATCGGGGCCAAATCCTGAAACCAGAACAAAGCGGTCACTGCCTTCGCCTCCAGTCAGGGTATCAGCACCGGAGGCCCCCACCAGGATATCGTTACCTTTACCTCCGGTGAGAATATCGTTGTCTTGGCCACCATCAAGGGTATCATCACCGTCATCACCCCAGAGTGCATCATTGCCCTCGTTGCCATCGAGCAGGTCGTTGTCCTCGCCTCCGTAAATCAGGTCATCCCCGGAGTTACCAGAGATTGTATCACTATCTCCGTTCCCAAAGAGGATATCGTCACCGTCGTTTCCTTCTATTAGGTCAGTTCCCAGGTTGCCGAAGATGATATCATCTTTATCACCACCTTTAATTAAGTCATTATTCTCACCTCCAAAGAGTTGATCCTTGCCATCGCCACCATCAATTAGGTCATCTCCTTCGTTACCATTAATCGAGTCATTGCCATCATTTCCAGCAATGGTATCGTTATCAAGGTTGCCAAACAAGTCATCATCATCATCGCCACCGTCGATTTGGTCGTTGTCTTTGCCACCCAAAGCTTTATCTTTGCCGTTGCCAGCATTGATATAGTCGTTACCTTGATTGCCGTTAATGTCGTCGTCACCCTCTCCGGTTTCAATGTTGTCGTTACCTTCTTTACCAAAGATTTGATCAGATTCGGCTGTACCTAAAATCTCCTCATTTCCATCATTGGAAACCTGGGATTGGGAGATATTGTTAGGTTTTAAGGCAGGAAATTCTATGGTTTTAATAGACTTACTAGGGTCATAAATATCACGACTGAGGTTGGGTGTTGGTGTCGGCGTGGGTTCCGGTGTTGGTGTCGGTGTGGGTTCCGGTGTGGGCGTTACCGTTGGTGTCGGTGTGGGCTCCGGTGTGGGTGTTACCGTTGGTTCCGGTGTGGGCGTTACCGTTGGTGTCGGTGTGGGTTCCGGTGTGGGTGTTACCGTTGGTTCCGGTGTGGGCGTTACCGTTGGTTCCGGTGTGGGTTCCGGTGTGGGCGTTACCGTTGGTTCCGGTGTTGGTGTTACCGTTGGTGTTACCGTTGGTTCCGGTGTGGGTTCCGGTGTGGGCGTTACCGTTGGTTCCGGTGTTGGTGTTACCGTTGGTGTTACCGTTGGTTCCGGTGTGGGCTCCGGTGTGGGTGTTACCGTTGGTGTCGGTGTGGGCTCCGGTGTTGGTGTTACCGTGGGTTCCGGTGTGGGCTCCGGTGTGGGTGTTACCGTTGGTGTCGGTGTGGGCGTTACCGTTGGTTCCGGTGTTGGTGTTACCGTTGGTGTTACCGTGGGTTCCGGTGTGGGCTCCGGTGTTGGTGTTACCGTTGGTGTCGGTGTGGGCTCCGGTGTTGGTGTTACCGTGGGTGTCGGTGTGGGTTCCGGCGTGGGTGTTACCGTCGGTGTTGGTGTCGGTGTTGGTATAATGCTCAACAGGAAACTATCGCTAATACTTGCCCCGCTTTTATCGGTAGCAGTAACATTAATAGTCAACGCATCAACATCACTGTTAGTCGGTGTTCCTGTAAATGCTCCGGTTGTGCTATTAAACGTTAACCAACTGGGTAAAGTTGTACCATCCGCTAAGGTAGCGCTATAGGTTAAACTATCTCCTGCATCAATATCGCTAAAGTTATTAACAATATTGAGATTAAAATTGCTATCTTCGTTAACGGTTTGGTTCCCGATAGCAGTCGCAGTTGGAGCATCGTTAATGTTATTAACTGTTAGTTGGAAACTATTTTCAACGGTGGCATTACTACTATCGGTTGCGATAACTTTAATGTCAAGATTTCCGACATCACTGTTAGTCGGTGTTCCGGTAAAGGTTCCCGTTGTGCTATTAAACGTTAACCAACTGGGTAAAGTTGTACCATCCGCTAAGGTGGCGCTATAGGTTAAACTATCTCCTGCATCAATATCGTTAAAGTTATTAGCAATATTGAGATTGAAATTGCTATCTTCGTTAACGGTTTGGTTCCCGATAGCAGTCGCAGTTGGAGCATCGTTAATGTTATTAACTGTTAGTTGGAAACTATTTTCAACGGTGGCATTACTACTATCGGTTGCGATAACTTTAATGTCAAGATTTCCGACATTACTGTTAGTCGGTGTTCCGGTAAATGTTCCGCTTGTGCTGTCGAAAGTTAACCAACTGGGTAAAGTTGTACCATCGGCTAAGGTGGCGGTATAGGTTAAACTATCTCCTGCATCAATATCGTTAAAGTTATTAGCAATATTCAGACTGAAATTGCTATCTTGGTTAACGGTTTGAGCCGTGATAGCAGTCGCAGTGGGAGCATCGTTAATATTAGTAACCACAGAAGTTGGACTACTATTAACAGTTTCTACTGTTCCTTGTCCGTCAGTATAACTAACTTTGAACTGTACCTTTTTCCCAACTTGTGTTTGAGATAAGGTCAAAGTATTATTAATCGCTCCACTAATATTAGTCCAGGTGAATCCATTATCGGATGAATCTTGCCATTGATAATTTAATGTTCCTAAACCATCCGCATCCGCTAAGGTATTGGTTGCCGTTAAAATTTGGTTTTGTGTTGCTGTACCCGTAATACTAACGGTTCCTGTGGGTAAGTCATTAACGTTAGTAACCACAGAAGTCGGACTACTATTAACAGTTTCTACTGTCCCTTGTCCGTCAGTATAACTAACTTTGAACTGTACCTTTTTCCCAACTATTGCTTGAGATAAGATGAAGGTATTATTAATCGCTCCACTAATATTAGTCCAGGTGACTCCATTATCGAATGAATCTTGCCATTGATAATTTAATGTTCCTAAACCATCCGCATCCACTAAGGTATTGGTTGCGGTTAAGATTTGGTTTTGTGTTGCTGTCCCTGTAATACTAACTGTTCCTGTGGGTAAGTCGTTAATATTAGCAACGGTAGCTGTGGGTGTACTATTAACAGTTTCTACTGTCCCTTGTCCGTCAGTATAACTAACTTTTGCCTGTACCTTTTTCCCAACTTGTGCTTGAGATAAGGTCAAAGTATTATTAATCGCTCCACTAATATTAGTCCAGGTGACTCCATTATCGAATGAATCTTGCCATTGATAATTTAATGTTCCTAAATCATCCGCATCCGCTAAGGTATTGGTTGCGGTTAAAATTTGGTTTTGTGTTGCTGTACCCGTAATACTAACGGTTCCTGTGGGTAAGTCATTAACGTTAGTAACCACAGAAGTTGGACTACTATTAACGGTTTCTGCTGTCCCTAATAGGTCAGTATAACTAACTTTGAACTGTACCTTTTTCCCAACTTGTGCTTGAGATAAGGTAAAAGTATTATTAGTCGCTCCACTAATGTTAGTCCAGGTGACTCCATTATCGGCTGAATCTTGCCATTGATAATTTAATGTTCCTAAACCATCCGCATCCGCTAAGGTATTAGTTGTTGCGGTTAAGGTTTGGTTTTGTGTTGCTGTCCCTGTAATACTAACATTACCTGTAGGAGCATCGTTAACGTTAGCAACAGTGAGTTGGAAACTGTTTTCAACAGTAGCATTACTACTATCTTTAGCTGTAACTTTGATAGCAATATTTCCGACATCACTGTTAGTCGGTATTCCGGTAAATGCTCCGCTTGTGCTGTCTAAAGTTAACCAACTGGGTAAAGTTGTACCATCAGCTAAGGTGGCGGTATAGGTTAGGGTGTCTCCATCAACATCGCTAAAATTATTAACAATATTGAGATTAAAATTGCTATCTTGGTTAACGGTTTGAGCCGTGATAGGAGTCGCAGTTGGAGCGTCGTTAACTGCCGTTACCGTAATGGATGCGGTAGCAGTGTTGACGCTAAAGGCTGTTGTCCCGCCGTTAATACTGGTGTTGGCGGTACTTCCGACTGTACCTGTGGACTTATCCCAAGCGCGGAACGTGAGGGCAGTGGCAATAGTACCGTTATAGTTGGTGTTGGGTTGGAAGCGGACTTTGTTACTCGCATCTAATAATAGGGCGTTACTGTTGCTGACGGCGGGGAAGTTCGTCCAAGTTGTGCCATTGGTGGAATATTGCCAAGTGCCGTTATTGTCGGCAGTAGTGATAGCAACCGCTTTGGTGAGGGTGGTGGTGTCTACATCGGATATGGGGAAAAGATTGTTATAGATTTTGCTGATGTAACCAGAATTACTGTTGCCCGTGAGCAGGATGTCGATTTTACCATCAGAGTCAAAGTCGGCGGTGCTGACAGAACTCTCGTAAACACCAGTGAGGGAGACGTTGGTGTTTTCGCTAAATCCCCCACTGCCGTTGTTGCTATAGATTTGGCTGATGAAACCAGAAAGAGTCAAGCCTGTGAGCAGGATGTCGGTGTAGTTATCAGAGTCAAAGTCACCCGTGGTGACGGAACTATGGTAAACACCCCAGAGGGAGACGTTGGTGTTTTCGCTAAAACCGCCACTGCCGTTGTTGCTATAGATTTTGCTGATGGGGTTAGAACCAGTCCAGCCCGTGAGCAGGATGTCGGTGTCACCATCAGAGTCAAAGTCGGCGGTGCTGACGGAACTATATTTAACACCGGAGAGGGAGACGTTGGTGTTTTCGCTAAATCCGCCACTGCCGTTGTTGCTATAGATTTTGCTGATGGGCTTAAATGAACTATCGATGCCCGTGAGCAGGATGTCGATGTTACCATCAGAGTCAAAGTCGGCGGTGGTGACGGAACTATATTTAACACCGGAGAGGGAGACGTTGGTGTTTTCGCTAAAACCGCCACTGCCGTTGTTGCTATAGATTTTGCTGATGGGCTTAAATGAACTATCCCAGCCCGTGAGCAGGATGTCGATGTTACCATCAGAGTCAAAGTCGGCGGTGCTGACAGAACTCTCGAAAACACCGGAGAGGGAGACGTTGGTGTTTTCGCTAAAACCGCCACTGCCGTTGTTGCTATAGATTTTGCTGATGGGCTTAAATGAACTATCCCAGCCCGTGAGCAGGATGTCGATGTTACCATCTTTGTCGAAGTCGGCGGTGCTGACAGAACTATAGGAAACACCGGAGAGGGAGACGTTGGTGTTTTCGCTAAAACCGCCACTGCCGTTGTTGCTATAGATTTTGCTGATGGGGTTTCCTGAACTATCTTCACCTGTGAGCAGGATGTCGATGTCCCCATCTTTGTCGAAGTCGGCGGTGGTGACGGAACTATTGCGAACACCCGTGAGGGAGACGTTGGTGTTTTCTTTGATACTCCCAATCGGAATTATATCTTTGATAACATCCCCAATGGAGGTGCTATCATCTTCGTTAATGGTGGTGAGGCTATAGGTGAAGTTGGTATTATCTAATACGGGCGCATCGTTAACGGCCGTGACCGTAACTTGGGCGGTGACTGGGGTAGGAGACTCTAAACCATCGTTATCTTTAGCTACCACTTGCAAAGCGTTGACCGTGCCGTTAACGTTAGCATCCGGTGTCCAATAAGCTTTTTTCGTGGCATCTATCGTCTCATTACTCCCGGCAACCCAAGCTGTGGCGCTGGCTGCATCGTTGCCAATTTTTAACGTCCCACTACTAACGGATTTAACGACAAAGGCATCCACCGTGCCATCACTGTCCGCTTCATTGCCTTGGGCGGCGAATTCGGCAAAGGTGAGTTCGACTTCCGTGTCTTCGTTGGTGGTGTCAACGGGGCTAGTAAAACTGCTGAGGGTGGGGGGAGTGAAGGTGGGGATGTTGTTATAGATTTTGCTGATGGGGTTTCCTGAACTATCCCGGCCCGTAAGCAGGATGTCAATGTGGCTATTTTTGTCGAAGTCGGCGGTGCTGACGGAACTATAGCCAACATCGGTGAGGGAGACGTTGGTGTTTTCGCTAAATCCCCCACTGCCGTTGTTGCTATAGATTTTGCTGATGCGTTGATATGAACTATCCTGGCCCGTGAGCAGGATGTCGATGTGGCTATCTTTGTCGAAGTCGGCGGTGCTGACGGAACTATTGCCAACATCGGTGAGGGAGACGTTGGTGTTTTCGCTAAATTCCCCACTGCCGTTGTTGCTATAGATTTTGCTGATGCGTTGATATAAACTATTCTGGCCCGTGAGCAGGATGTCGATGTCACCATCAGAGTCAAAGTCGGCGGTGCTGACGGAACTATGGTAAACACCAGAGAGGGAGACGTTGGTGTTTTCGCTAAATCCCCCACTGCCGTTGTTGCTATAGATTTTGCTGATGCGGTTATATGAACTATCCTGGCCCGTGAGCAGGATGTCGATGTCACCATCAGAGTCAAAGTCGGCGGTGGTGACGGAACTATAGGCAACACCGGTGAGGGAGACGTTGGTGTTTTCGCTAAATCCCCCACTGCCGTTATTGCTATAGATTTTGCTGATGGGGTTTCCTGAACTATCTTTCCCCGTGAGCAGGATGTCGATGTTACCATCTTTGTCGAAGTCGGCCGTGGTGACGGAACTATAGGAAACACCGGAGAGGGAGACGTTGGTGTTTTCGCTAAATCCCCCACTGCCGTTGTTGCTATAGATTTTGCTGATGGGGTTATATGAACTATCCTGGCCCGTGAGCAGGATGTCGATGTTACCATCTTTGTCAAAGTCGGCGGTGCTGACGGAACTATATTTAACACCGGTGAGGGAGACGTTGGTGTTTTGGCTAAAACCGCCACTGCCGTTGTTGCTATAGATTTTGCTGATGGGGTTATATGAACTATCTTCACCTGTGAGCAGGATGTCGATGTCCCCATCTTTGTCGAAGTCGGCGGTGCTGACGGAACTAAAGGAAACACCAGTGAGGGAGATGTTGGTGTTTTCGGTAAAGTTAAAACTAGAAGTCATTTTCTTAATTTCCTTTAATTGGGTAGTCGGTTTATCCCTAATGGGTATCAAGATGCTTCTGATGGTTGGGGGTTAACGGTTTCCCATTTGTCGAAATGCCTCTTCTAAGTGGCTGACAAACCCTGATACGTTAAATAACGGGGCATCTCGTTTTTGTAACCGTTGACGCCACTGTTGCAACTTCTGGGGATGGGTGGCCCAGTCAATGGCCTTTTGTTCGTACTCCTCCACACTGTGAGCAATCATTTCTGGGAGTCCACCACTGGCACAAATACTGGCCCCCATGCGGGAGGCGTTGGTGTCACCGGGTTTTGTCAGTACGGGTACACCCGCCCACAACGCTGCTACAGTGGTAGAACCGCCACTATATATCCACGTATCTAAGGCTAAATCTGCCAGTTGTAAGCGGGCGAGATATTCGGGGTGGGGAATTTTGGGGGCAAAAATTAGTCTTTCGGGTGCAACTCCAGAAGCAGCAGCTTTTTTGTGTAAATTATTGATAACTTCCTCTGTTGTCGGTTCAGATAACCACAAAACACTGCCTTCAACTTGCTGTAAGATTCCCATCCAAACGGCAAATAAATCCGGCGTAATTTTAAAATGTCGGTTGTAGCAAACAAAGACAAAACCATCTTCTGGCAACCCGAATTCAGCCCGACTAAATTGTTTGTTGGAAATCTCCATCGGTGAACAGATGAACTGATGGGGTAAATAGATGATTGACTCGCTATAATTTTTAGCTAAATCCGGTGGTACTACCCATTCATCCGTTAGCAAGTAGGGGATAAAATTCGCGCCCATTGTATTGGGATATCCCAGAAAACTTGCTTGTATGGGGGCAGGTTGATAAGCCAATATTTCCGGTTTACCGTATCCTGTATAACCCGCTAAATCGATTAAAATATCAATGCCATCAGCGTTAATTTGCACAGCCGCATCAGAGGCAGAAAGTTGGGAAATATCTCGAAATTGATCACAGCCATTTTTAATCCTTTCTGTGACTTCATCGTTGACATTTAATAGGTTATAGCCAAAGATTTCAAACTCTTCTCGGTTATGGTTTTCAAAGATTTGATAAATTAACCGTCCGACGGCGTGACTATAGAAATCGGGGGAAACATAACCCACCCGCAATTTATCGGTTTTTTGAGAATAGATGAATTGCGGTTTTTTCTCAGCTATTGATTTCTCAATTCCTGCGGCGTGTTTTTGGGCAACGGCTAGGGATAATTCGGGGGGAATTGGAAGGGCGTTTAACTGAAAGGGAGCTAAGGTAAACCCTTTCTGGTCTTCCTGTATATATTGGGTCGTGGAATTCATCAAATCTTGGACAAAATGATCATAGTTTTCCCAGTCGCAGAGATTCAGTTTCACAAACCCGATATGGGGATATAAATATTCAGCATTAGGGTTGAGGCTTTGCACTCGTTCATAGGCGAGTTTCGCTAAGGTAAATTGACTCTGAAATTCCCAAATTTGCCCAAGTTGAAAATAGGCATCGGCGTAGTTTCGTTGGTGTTTAGCTGCGGTTTGAAAGAGTTGAATCGCTTCGTCTAATTTAGCTTGTTGTTTATACAATAAACCTAAATTGTACAACGCCGGAACAAGCTCAGGGTTTAATTCCAAGGCGCGTTTTAATAACTCCTCGGCTTGATTTAGCTGGGTTTTAATTAGATAAATTGACCCTAAGTTAGTTAAGGTTAACGCTGAATCCGGGTTAATTTTTAGAGCGTTTTGATAACAAGTTATGGCTTCAGATAAGCGATTTTGCTGTTGGAGTAAGGTTCCTAAATTATTGTGAGCAGGAATATAGTTTGGTTCGGCTGTTATAGCGTTTTGGAAACAAGCGATCGCTTGTTCAATTTTTCCTTGTTTTTTGAAATCTTGCCCCCGTTCAAATTCATCTTTTGCTGCTTTTAATTGTGGGTTTTTTAACGTCCTTAAGTGTTGTTCTAGGATGTCATCTAATTCTGAAATCGTCGTCTCATCTTCTCGAAAAATCTGCCCGACATATTCAGTATGTTGACGAGAAATTGGAAAGGGTTTTCCTTCGGAAAATTCATCATGAACCAAACTTTGATATTGAGCCAAAGGATAAATGACATCGTTCAAAAACCGTTGATCAATGCCTTTCGTTAAAGATTCAGTGTGAATTTTAACATAATTATTGATAGCAGTTTTGATTTCTAAATTCCCTTTAAATCCCCACATTCCTCCCATAATTTTGCTTCGATGCAAAGGATGATCTCGCATAATATGAAACGGAAAAGGACTGGTTAACCATTCATCAACGGCGGCTTTTTCCCGTTGATTAAGCCGCGAGTCCGTATCCCGAATAATTGTAATTTCGACATCTGGATCATTCAGGGCTAGAAACCGCCAAAATGATCCGGTACAATTTTGAGAGGGGGTTTGCATTGGGATGATTTCTACATGATTCCAAGCCGATAAACGTTCTAACGTTTCTTTGGGAACGGTTTCATCTACATAAAACCGACAAATCCAACCCGGATAAATTTTAAGCGCTAATTCCGCATTTTTAACCGCACCGATATTGTAGATAGGATCATTGCCCCAAAGACTAAAAGAGATGACTTTTTTCTGGGTTTTTGTGGGGCTACCAATAGTTACTAATTTAGCAATATTTCCACTTTTAAACCCTAAAGTCATCGGACATTGAACTTGGGGCAAAATCGCCACATCATAAAGTTCTGTGGCTTCGGTATCCATATCTAGCCACTCGACAATATTTCCGGTTTTTATGTCAATAATTAAGATGCCACAACGGGCTTCGGCTTGTTTTTGTTGCAGTTTTTCTCCGAGTAATAAACCGGAAAAATGATAGTCCCTAGGTTTAGATAAACCCACAACGGCAAAATCTCCGACAAAGGCTAACCCCCGTCCATAACCGGGACAAAAGGTAACGGGGACAAATTCACCGTTTTCGATATAGCCGAAATCACCTGTTCCTGAGTTGAGTAACCACAATTTCCCTTGATACCATCGAGGCGAATGGGGCATCGATAACCCCCTAGCGATGATATCGTTGGTTTGAATATCAATCACCACTCCCCCATCACCCCTTCGATGTCGCCAACCTGATGCTACATCCGAACAACTCACCGCCGTTACATAGCGGGGAATACCGTTAACGGCGGCTAACCCGTTGAGGTGACAGCGATCTTCCGGGGCGAGTTTACTGATAAAATTCGGTTGCCATACAGGGGTAAAGCTGTGCTGGGGATGGAGCGTCGCTAAACAGCTATATTCGGTATTGGCAAAGATGATGTTACCTTGAGGATCAACTACAAGGTCATGTACGTCTAAATCTCCGGTGGTGTAGGCAATGCGAGGGACATAAACGTGATCATATTTATCCTGTAAAAGTTCCCCATTTTCGAGGATATTTTCAAACCGCCAAATTTGATAGCGGGTAGCAAGGTAAAAGCGTTCTGATGTTGTATACAGTCCCATGGGTCGCTCAAATTCCCAAACCGGGGTGGAAATTTGGCCGTTAGGTTGGACTCCGATCAAACAAAGGCGGTTTGTTTGGTAGGTAGTTAGGGCGACGCTGACTTGCTGTTGGTGTAGCCATTCCAGAAAGTGCCGCGAGAAAGGAACCGTTAGGGTTTTAGGATTGTTCATGGGTTATTACTTGAGCCAAGTCCAAAAAGTTGAATTGGCTCAGATGTTAAGTGCTTATGTAAAACAAATCACCCAGTTGAGAAAAAAACCGGGAACCTGGAATCACCAAATGTGCAAATAATTATGTTTGGACACTTATTGAGTCCCTAAATAGGCCATTGGGAAATCCTGAAACTCTTGTAATACAAGTGGCCTTGCTTGAAGGGGATACAGAGTTTAAAATGTTGCTAACCTGTCGCCCCTTTAAATTGTATAGTTAGGTACCTGAAACCTTTCTATAGCTTAGATCGGGTTAAAAAAGTAGATTGCTTAACAGCTTAGAAGCATCTCCAATTTCTATAATATTCCTATAGCTGTCACTGTCGGAAAATCTTTACAATTTTTTACCGCTAGAGCTTTTGTCTAGGAAGCGATTGGATTTGCTGATGTCGTAGGCAATCGCCCAAATTTTTTCTAATACCAAATACAAAAACGAAGTTTTTTTAAAAGGACAGCTTGCATTGATTGACGCAAGAGGGGAGAAGTGAAACCTTGGTGTTGGTTACTCCAGCGTTAATTTGATAATATGAAGTTGATCCAGATTAAGATTGGGTATCCTTAAATTGTATCAACTGTGTTTTGGGGACTGGCAATGCGTCAACTTTGGTTTCTGATCTCCATCGGTATTTTCACAGTTGGGCTCGGAGGATGCGGTTCACCACCTGAAGAAACAGCCTCTACACCCAGTCCAACAACTTCTCCAGCGGCTTCCCCTGAAGTTGCTGCTTCACCCCAACCCAATGCAACACCCACTCCGGGCCAAATTGCTCCGTTTAAAGATCCCTTAGTCAAAGAACAATCCAACGTCGCTGCGGGTGCGGGTCTAATTCAATCGACTAATCCTGAAGAACGGTTAAATCTTCTGGGTAAACGTCAAACAGGAACCCCCGTAGCACCCGCCACAACAACGGCTCCTAATGCTGCGGTAGATGATCCCTTTGGAGTTTTGCCTCCTGTAATCGTAACCCAAACTCTCGACCCTGGAGAAACACCAGAAGCACCCGAACAAAGCACTCGTACTGTGCCAGATTTACCTAAATTACCCGTTGCTGAACCTCCTCTTCGCTGGAGGACTGCCAGTGTGAGCATTCCGGCGCCACAAACCCGTACCTCTCCCAATACCGGATTTAGCCCATCTCAAATGGCTCCCAATAGAGGGTCTAACCCGCCAACTCAGAGAACAACATCGGGCAATGGAGCGGCTCGTAATCCCTCTCAATCCTTATCTCCTAACGCCAGGGGAACAACACCCACTCAGAGAACAACATCGGGCAATGGAGCGGCTCGTAATCCCTCTCAATCCTTATCTCCTAACGCCAGGGGAACAACACCAACCCCTCGAACCGTTGCACCTCGGAGAACTGTTCCCACGTTACCAACTTTACCCATTGCCCAAGTTCCTGATTTACCAGCCCTTCCCAATACAGCGGCCCCCCCGTCTTGGCGTGATCCGAATCCACCTCCACCCCCACCCCCAAAACCTGTTGCCGTTCAACCCTTTGTGCCTCCGCCTCCATCTACAGACTTAGCACAGGGCATGGAAGTTACTGGGGTATTACAAGTGGGAAATCAAACGAAAGTGATTCTCAAAGCTCCCGCAGAACCTACCAGTCGTTATGTAACCGTTGGACAGCGTGTGTCTAATGGTCAAGTTCTCGTCAAACGAGTTAAGTTTGATACCGGAGGCGAACCCATTGTTATTTTTGAGCAAAATGGTGTTGAGATCGCTAAATCTGTAGGGGCTACCAATCCACCGACGGATCAAAAAATTAATAATATTAGTCTGCGATCCTCCCGTCCCATGAGTTAGTCCAGTTAAAAAGGACTGACGAAACGGGGTTTGATCTTTAGTAATTTGTAGAATTTTTTCATGGTAGGAGTAACCATGTTGTGTTCGATGCGAAAACTGGGTTCTTTAACACTAATTTTATCGACTTTAGCGATGGCGATTGAGATTGCTAATCCACTGGCTGCAATGGCACAGCAAACTGAAGGTAAGCGTCCTCCCGTTTGTGAAGGACAATTACCTACCGGAAAAGTCAAGTGTAATTATGAGGGAGGAGATAACTATCAGGGAGAGTTTGTTAACGGTAAACCGGAAGGACGTGGCATTTACGTTTATGCCAATCGGGATCGCTATGAAGGTCAATTCCGCAATGGTTTACCCAATGGACAAGGGGTGTTTATTTTTGCTGATGATGCTCGTGTGATTGGGGTATTTAAAGATGGCAATATCAGTCAGGGAACGGTAGTTTTTGCCAATGGCGATCGCTATATTGGCTCGTTTAAACTGGTGCGAGAAATTGGCAGTGGTACGGTCAGTAGTCAACCTAATGGTCGAGGCCAATTTATTTATGCCAATGGCGATCGCTATGAAGGGGAATTCTTCGCCGGATCGCCCTTTGGTCAAGGGGTGTTTACCCGAATTAATGGGACTCGCTGTCAAGGACAGTTTTTTAATCAAGAACTCGATGGCAAAGGAAGCTGCACCTTTGCCAATGGGACTCGCTACGAAGGAGAATTTCGAGGGGGAGTTCCTCATGGTCAAGGGACGATTATTGATGCCAAAGGCAAGCGTTTTCCAGGGTCTTTTCGGGATGGCAAAAAGGTTTAACACTCCCTGCGCTCAAGGGACAGGGATTCTAACTTCAACCTAGATAAATGTTAAGTTTTGTAACTCAACCCTAAAAAAACTTGACATTTTTATTGCTATGTAATATATGCCTCGGTGATTGTTAAATTCAGTTAGCAATAAAACTTAAAGACTGAAATGAACCCAGACAACCGATCCAGTAGTACCCTGAACATTAAACGTCTTTATCCGTTCTTTTCATTAAAAAGGGGAAGATAAACCAATGGTTCAACGTGGTTCTAAAGTTCGTATCTTACGCAAAGAGTCTTACTGGTATCAAGAAGTGGGTACAGTGGCTTCTGTAGACTCCAGTGGTATCAAATACCCTGTTATCGTTCGCTTTGACAAAGTGAACTATGCAACCGTCAATACCAACAACTTTGCTTTGTCTGAAGTCGTGGAAGTTGCAGGCCCCAGCAAAGGTGGCACGAAAGGGAAAAGTGGCCCTCAAACTCCTGTAGAAGCGAAAGATCGCACAGTTCCTGGTGGTAGTCCCACTCGTGTCGGTGATCCGAACCAAGGAACCGAAGGAAATTAGTCGGTGCCGGAACTACCGGAAGTTGAAACCGTTCGCCAAGGTCTCAATCAAGTGACCTTGAACCAAGCCGTTATGGGTGGGGAGGTGTTGTTAAATCGCACCCTCGCCTACCCTTTTTCTGTTGATGAATTTTGGCAGAATTTAACGGGAATGGCGATCGCTCAGTGGCATCGCCGAGGAAAATATTTATTAGCAGAATTAGTTAAATTAGACCCAGAGAACACCCCTGGAGGCTGGTTAGGGGTTCATCTACGGATGACCGGACAATTATTGTGGGTTGATCAAGAAGATCCCTTACAAAAACACACTCGTATTCGCTTATTTTTTGCTAAAAATCGAGAGTTAAGATTTGTGGATCAGCGCACCTTTGGTCAAATGTGGTGGGTTCCTCCTGATCAAAAAATTTCTAATATTATTACCGGATTAAATAATTTAGGCCCCGAACCGTTTGCAGCAGAATTTTCCGTTGACTATTTACAAGACCAATTTAAAAAGCGTCAACGGCCTATAAAATCAGCCCTTTTAGATCAAAAATTAGTGGCGGGAGTGGGAAATATTTATGCAGATGAAGCGTTATTTTTAAGTGGTATTAGCCCCACAACCCCTTGCACCTCGTTAACTCGTCCACAACTCGAAGCGTTACGAAGCCATATTATTCAAGTCTTAGAAAAAAGTATTCAAGCCGGGGGGACAACTATTCGCAACTTTCTTAACGTTCAAGGGATAAATGGCAACTATGGGGGTACTGCTTGGGTTTACAATCGGACTGGAGAGCCTTGTCGCATCTGTGAAACCCCCATTGAACGCTTAAAGCTGGCGGGACGGTCTGCTCATTTTTGTCCTCAATGTCAAGGGGAAGGGAACAGGGAATAGGGAATTACGAATTACGAATTACGAATTACGAATTACGAATTACGAATTACGAATTACGAATTACGAATCAGATAGAAAATAAAGACTATAAACCTTTATAGCCCTACGCATTACAGTTAGAACAATTCTAAATCCAGCAAACCCTTTCACTCCCTACTGTTCGGTGTTCCCTGTTCCCTGTTCCCTTGCCCGTAGTGCTATAAAATTTGAAAAAAGATTCTATTACCACTTTAAGTTAACGAGCTATGGCGATTAAAAAAGGTGACTTTGTTCATGCAGTTCGGGAAAAGTTAGAAAACAGCTTAGAGGCAAAAGCCAGTGATACCCGGTTTTCTCCTTATCTTTTTGAAACCAAAGGGGAAATCATGGAACTGCGAGGAGACTATGCTTTAGTTAAATTTGGGCAAGTTCCTACCCCCAATATTTGGTTAAGACTTGACCAATTGGAAGCCGCCCAATAGTTAACTTATAGCGGTTCTCAGAATTGCGGTGGACTTCAGATACAAGCCCCCACTGTAGTGGTACTCCGCTCAGTGGCGGGTAGTTGACATTCTAGTATTTCAAGTTGTGAGAATCTGATTATGCTATCTACTCCGTTTTTTCCTGCCTCTTGTCATTCCACACGGGTTTCAATTATTGGTGCTGGGAAAGTAGGCAGTACCCTTGCCCAACGGATTGTCGAACAAAATATTGCTAATGTTGTTTTATTAGATGTTTTAGAAGGAGTTCCCCAAGGAATTGCATTAGATTTAATGCAAGCGGGAGCCGTTGAACGTCATGACCGACACGTTACAGGGACTAACAATTATGAAGATACGGCGGGTTCAGATATTGTGGTAATTACGGCTGGAAAACCACGAATTCCAGGGATGAGTCGAGATGATTTAATTAGTATTAATGCCAAAATTGTAGCGGAGGCTGCGAAAAAGTCTATTGAATATTCCCCCGATGCGGTGTTGATTATTGTCACAAATCCTCTTGATATTATGACGTATATTGCCTGGAAAGTGACCCAGGTTGAACCCCATCGAATTATGGGGATGGCTGGGGTTTTAGATTCCGCGCGATTTGAAGCTTTTTTAGGAATAGAGTTAGGAATGTCTGTGTCAAATATTGATGCAACCGTATTAGGAAGTCATGGCGATTTAATGGTTCCCTTACCTCGTTATACCACTGTTAATGGCATTCCTATTACAGAATTAATCGAGCCAGAAACGATTAATAAAATTGTTGAACGTACCCGCAAAGGAGGGGGAGAAATTGTTGAATTATTAAAAACGGGAGGAGCTTATTTTGCACCCGCATCTTCGGTGAGAATTATGGTTGAATCAATTTTACGTCAACAATCGAGACTATTACCCACCTGTTGTTATTTACAAGGACAATACGGTTTAAATGATATTTTCCTAGGGGTTCCAGCTTGGTTAGGATGTCGAGGAGTTGAACGAGTTTTAGAACTCGATTTAACAGAATCCGAACATGAAGCCTTAATGAAATGTGCAGAATCTGTTCGCGAAGGAATTAATCAAGCTTTAGAAATGATAACTGATAACTGATGATGCGGATACTTAATAACTGATTACTTGTTTTGGCTATAAGTTGCCATCGGTTCTTTAATCCAGCGAATATAAAAATGTCGGAAAGTGGATTTTAAGACACGAGGTAAACCAAAATCGATAGGAACTAAAGCATCGGGTAATTTCCAGTCGGAAACTTGTAATTCTTTGGGGGTTAATAACGGATAATTAATATCTGTTAATTCAGGGCATAATCCCAATCGTTGAGAGGCTGCAACAGTGGGAACCAAATTCGGATCAACCTGGATCAGATCAACAATTGTTCTATCGAGGGAAAAAACGTGATCAGAAGCAGCTAAAATCCCTAATTCACGGGGTTCGCCTCCACTGGGGCCATTACCTTCATGACCGATAATAGCATCTAAAATCGTTAAATTAGGGTTAATGGCTCTTGCGGTTTCTACTAACATTTCCCCAAACCGATTAACATCTTTTCCGGCTTCTAAATGCCACCAGGCTTTCATTTTTCCGGGGACACAACCAAAGAGGTTTTTAACTCCCATTGTTAGGGTAAGTTGAACGTGGGATTTTAGTTTGGGTAAATTAATCACCACATCCGCTTCCATCGCTTCTTTACTTAAGCGTAAATGATCAAACCCTTCACTAACAGTTTGATAACGTTTCCCCTGAAATTCTACAATAGGCAAATTTAACGATTCAATCAAGGGTAAATAACCATTCTTCAGGGCGACTCCCAAAGCACTCCCAAAGGCGGGACTATCCCCTAAAAAGGGTTTTCCTCCCGCCTCAATCACCAGTTTAGCAACGGCAGCCACCAATTCCGGTCGAGTAACGCATTCTTTTGTGGGACGACTTCCCGTTAATAAATTGGGTTTGAGAAGAACGCGATCGCCCGGTTTTACAAAGGCTGTTATGCCGCCCCAGGGTTCCAGTAATGTTTTCAAGGACGTTTCTAGGGCTTGAAGGTGATAAGAATTAGCCCGAATTAAAGACACAGTTGGCATAAATCTGGAATCCTATAGGATGATTTCATCTATGAAGTAAGATGGCACAAGTTCAGTTATTCAGTAACTTTGAAACGACCGACTGCACCCCGATGCAGGGCGGTTACCCGTTGAGAATTCAGGAAAATTCCCTCTCCTTCTAGTTCCATAACTGGGGGTTTCAACTCGACTTTTTCCACTTTTGCCATATTAATCATGACCGTTTGATCAACCAGATGAAAGGTCAGCCAAGCTTGATTTAAGAGTTGGGAAAGTAGGGGGGCTAATTCCGCCGAGGGAATGGGAATGCTAAAGGTTTCGTCATGGCCGTTGTCATAATAAAAGGTGATTTGCGTTGCTGTGGTCGCATTGTATTCTGCAAAAGACCCTTTGGGCATAGGTCAACTTCTCCTAAATGGGGCAATTTCACCAAGGAATTGAACGTTCCCACCTTATCTTAGATCGATATAGAATAATATTAATCTTAGTTGTTCACTTTTTTGATTGCGAGAATGTCTAAATCTCCTCATCCTGGTAATATCTTTCTGGAGAATGTCCCTTGGCAGGATTTAGAAACGATTATTTTTAAACGGCAAAAAAATGGAGAGACTTTACTCACCTATGATAATGGGCGTTTGGAACTGATTACTCCCTCGCCTCTCCATCAAGAGTATCGTGAAATTTTAGAAGAATTTATTATTGCTTTATTGGATTTATACAATATTAATTATCGGGGTTTAGGGTTCGCCCTTTGGCAAAGACCCGATTTAAAAATTAGTTTAGAAGTGGATAGTTGTTTTTATATTCAAAATTTACCCAGGATTGAAAAACTATTGACGATTAGTTTACCTGAAAATCCTCCCCCGGATTTAGTTTTGGAAATTGATTTAACTTATAAATCTCTTTCCCGACGTTCTCTCTATGCCCGTTTAGGGATTCCTGAAGTTTGGCGGTGTGATGAAAATAAATTGAAAATTTATCAGTTAAACGAGGGAGGATATCAACAAATTTCTCACAGTTTCGTATTTCCTGAAATAGCCCTAGAAGGTTTACCACAAATTATTAAAAACAATATCAAATCCGGTCGGGTTGCGGTGCGTCGGGAGTTTCAAAAATGGTTAATGACGGTTTAGGAAATCAGCAATGACATTACTATTATTAGGAGAATTTGAAAATCCTGAAGTTTGGATTTCTGCACTCCAAACTTATCAACCGCAGTTAAAGATTGAGGTTTATCCTGATGTTGAAAATTTAGCAGAGATTGATGCAATTTTAGCGTGGATGCACCCATTGGGAGTAATTGAAAAATTCCCTAATTTAAACGTTATTATCTCAACAGGTGCAGGTGTTGATCATATTTTACGAGATCCGAATTTACCCCTTGATATTCCAATTGTGCGGTTAGTCGATGAGTCTTTAACTTCGCAAATGTCGGAATATATTTTATTAGCGGTTTTACAGTATCATCGTCAATTGATAGCTTATAAAACTCAACAAAGTCAAGGGGTATGGCAAGGATTAGCCCCTAGAAATACATCTGATTGTACCGTTGGAATTCTAGGGTTAGGAGTTTTAGGTTTAGATATTGCTCAAAAACTCAAGATGATGGGGTTTTCGGTGAGAGGTTGGAGTCGAACCCCTAAAGTTTTAGACAATATTAATTGTTTTTTAGGTGAGGGAGAATTTAAGTTATTTTTAAGTGAATGTGAGATATTAGTGTGTTTGTTACCTTTAACCCCAAAAACCGAAGGAATTTTAAATCAAAATACCTTTTCAGCTTTACCTCAAGGCGCCTATTTAATTAATGTAGCACGGGGGAAACATTTAGTTGAAGAAGATTTATTAAATGCTTTAAAATCCGGTCAACTTTCCGGTGCTTGTTTGGATGTTTTTCAAATTGAACCCTTACCGAAAAATCATCCTTTTTGGGTTCATCCAAACATTACAATTACCCCCCATATTGCGGCGAAAACTATCCCCGCTTCTGTTGCACCTCAAATTATTGAGGCGATTAACAAAAGTCAAGGGGGATTATTATTAAATAATACCGTTGATGTATCCAGAGGATATTAATTAACTAGATACAATGATTTCAAATAATCCCGGCTTGTTGAAAAACTTGCTGGGGGGTAAATTGCAATCCTTCTAATAAATTATCGGTTAAAATTGCCTCATCTCGTTTTGTTTGAGGGGGTGCATCGGGATAAAAAATAGTAATGGTTTTAGCTTTCGGGTCAATAACCCAAACCCTCAATACTCCAGCATTAAGATAATCAATGGCTTTTTCACTCATTTGACCAAAGGTTTGATCCGGCGATATAATTTCTATCACTAATTCAGGGGGAACTGGACAAGCTTCATCAATAAATCGGTCTAAAGGTAGACGAGTATAGGAAATATAAAGTAAATCAGGAATTGGAACCCAATCTCGATTATTTTTTTTCAGAATAACCGCCCATTCGATGCCGATTTCTCCTTGATTTTGACACCATTGAGTTAAGAGGGTACACAAAGTTCCTCTAATTCGAGAATGAAAACGTTTGGGTGGTATTTTGGGAACTGCTTCTCCATTAATCAATTCATAATTTAAGTCGGTTTCAGGAAGGGTGAGAAATTCATCTAGGGTAAGTTGAGTTTTGATTGTTACCATCAGTTGATTGCTCAAAGGGGTTTATGGTTTAATAATATCGTTTGTAAGCTCTTAGAGATTTGGGAGTCCAAGCAATTTTTCTCAAGTCTCTAACTCCCGAAGAAAATCATCTACAGAACCCACTGTAATCAAGCCTTCTGCCACTTCCTGTCGAACTTCTTGAATTTCTTGGAGCAGTTGTTCTCGACGGTTTCTCTGTAGGCGCTTAACTAAGATTTCAACGATGAGGTTTTGTTCCTCAATTGAGAGTGCTTCTACTTTATCTAATGCTTGTTGAAGCCTTGAGGTTTGTAATCCTTCGGACATAACTAATCATATAAAAATTGCTAGTTTAATTATAACATTTTGAGGAAGATATAGCAAGTCTAAATGGATTGTACACTCATAATAATCAAGATTATTTTCCCAAAAAATACCACATAAACTCCCATAAAAATGCCTATTTCCCCTTGTTCCAATGCTCTGCATTACAATGCTAACTTTGAGGCTCTACCTCAAATTAACAGGTTGCCAAACTCTAATTTTACGGTCTTTTCCCCCACTAATTAACTTTTGACCATCAGGAGTAAATACAACTGCGGTAACAGCGTCAGTATGACCCTCTAGTGGAGGTTTTTTTTCGGATTGTTGATCTTTGACATCCCAAAGTCTAATTTTATGATCATTAGAACCACTCGCTAATAAACAACCATCAGGACTAAACGCTAATGTATTAATCGCTTCAGAATGCTGCCAATTGACTGAATATTGTTCCCCATTTTTAGTATCCCAAAGTTTAATTTCTCCCTGATCAGTACCACTCGCTAACATTTTACCATCAGGACTAAACGCTAATGCGTTAATCGCTTGTTTTGGAATCTGTAGCGTCATAATTTCTTCTTTCTTCAGAGTTCTTAAATTCCAGAATTTTATATAACCATCGACATCGCCACTGGCTAAAATAAAGTTATGATTATCAACCGCTAAAGCAGAAATTTGCCGGGAATGGCTCGAAAATTCTAGGATTTCTAAATTTTCTTCTTGAGTATCCCAAAGCTTGATGTTACCATTAATAGTGCTGCTAATTGCAAATTTACCATCAGGAGTTAACGCCACTGCTTTAACTCGACTTGAAGCTTTTTCTGTTCTCCCAAAACGATTGAAAAATGAGTCTTTTAAATCAAATATTCCTCCATACTCTGCTAAAGTTTTAGGTTTTTTTTCTTCTGGACTTTTTTCTTCTAGGTTTTTAATATCCCAGAGTTGAATCAGATTTACTTCTAACCCTCCAACCATAGCACTCACAATAAATTCTTCTGTTGGACTCAGAGTGATGGGTGTAGGAAATTTAAAGCCAGGTGTCATTTTTGAACCCGAAAATCGCTTAATTTTCCCTTTATTTAACAAATCATAAACAATAATTTCTTGATCACAACCTACTGCTATACGATTTCCATCCGAAAAGCTAACAATAGAACAGATTTCACTATCAAAATCTTCCATTGTTTCCACTTGCCATTTTTTACTAATCGTTGATTTTTGGCGATTTAACAGAGATGAAGGTTCAGATTGTTCAATATAACGATTCAGGGTAATATATTGCAAGCTGGCTTGATTTGGTTCAAGGTTAGTTAACTTAAAAACTTCAGAAGGTTCAGCAGTAACAGGGTTAATAATTTCCCAAAATTTACGATAACATTCCATCAGAGGTTTGTGAATCTCCTCTAACGTTGTTTGACTTAACCTAAAATTAGGTTGAAATTCTTTAATAACAATCCCTTCAATTAAACAAATTTTTCGACCAAAACCATCGGTTAAAACCCCAGTTTCAGACAACCCTGTATTATCACCTGTTGCTAAAATAACTCGAAAAATTAAGGTTAATTTGCCAACGGAAGGATGATCAATTTCTTGATAATAAGCAGTTTCAGGTTTTGAAAGTTCTCCTATGGCTGCTTTTGCCAAAATAATAGAAACATCCGCATTACAGATAAAATCAGGAGCAACAATTGTTCTGTAATCCAGGTATTGATTACGGCTGACTAAAAATGACCAAGCTGGTGTATAATTCATGGTAATTCAATTTTAGATTCAGGGAAATTTTTATAAAGTTCAGTTTGCAGGAGTAAAAAACAATCTAAGGCATAAGTTAAAGCGGTTTGTTCATCTGTAACTTGTGCCAATGTTTGTTCACGTTCTCGGCGTAGTTCTTCAGATCTTCTTTGAGCGAGTTCTTGTTTTTGGCTTGCAGATGATTGAGCTAATTTTGCTGCCAAATTAATCATTTTCTGCAAAGACTCTGTAGGAAAATTAAATTTTTTAGGTAAAAAGGTTTCAACAACGTCTGGTACAAGTCCTGCAACAACTTTTAGACCTTCACCTATAATTTGACCGACTTGCTCAAAAAAATTGAGGTTCTCTTTTACTTCAGGGTTATTGTCTTTCATCTCCTGCTTTTGTTTTTCAAGTCTATTATATTCAACTTGAATTAAATCAGGTAAAACACAAGCTAAAGGTAATTCAACTTGAAACGGTTTAGGTAAAACGTCTGGTGTTTTTAACATACTTCCGTCAGGTTGCAGTGTGGCAAAACCTTTGCCCACAGCACTAACCGGAATTAAATGAATGGGAACTTCTGCTTTTTGACAAGTCTGTACTAAGTTTTTAAACTCATCGATACTTAATAAAAGATCTAAGACTTCCTGAAGTGAATATTTATCTTCAACAATATCCCATTTACTAATAACAAACTGAATCGGTTTTCCAAATTTTTGCATAAGACTCAGCATTTTAGGGAGTTCATTAATTGCCCAAATATTACCCAATTTTCCATGCTGCATTAACGAAATAATACGCTGACCATCTAACAATCCCAGCATGATATCTGCATTTTGTAGCCTGTCATAAAATTCCTGGTTTTCTTTTTCCGTATAATCGGTTATCCTACCTCCTGCATAATCAATATAAGTAAATTTACAGGCTGAATAAATGGGTAAATTTTTGGTTTGGACTCGACAAGTAAAAGTCCATTCAGGTATTTCATTCGGGAAAGTTGGTTTTGGCCAGTCTTCACCAAAAACAATTTCTGAGTAAAGATCATGTAAGCGATTTCCCGTTTCCCCATTATCTACTTCCAGAAAAAAACCCGCATCTCCCTGTGTTGATAACTTTTTATATAAACTAGCCAGGAAAACGGTTTTTCCTGAAGCAGTAGGCCCTAACATAATAATTGAATAAGTATTCATGCGACTCCGTGAAGTAAATCCTCAAGGTTGCTGTTGCGTCCCTTGATTTAGCATTTGTCGGATATAATACCATAAAATCCCGTTAAAAAAATCATCATCTGATTATTCTAAACCACAGCATTTAACGATAATATTCGCTAATTTTTTGGCAGCACCCGGTTCTCCTCTCACTTGTCGTAAACGCTGGCGCATGGCTTCTAATTGTTCAGGATGGTCTAAATAATTTAAGACTAAATTAGCGATATCTTCGGGTTTGAGTTCTCCGACTAATTCGGGTACAATTTCCTGTTTTGCCCAAATATTCGGCCATGCAAATAATTTACCTTTTTTTAAGACTAATCTATTAATAATTTTAGCAAAAATAGATCCTAATCCGGGTAAATTCGCTAAGATTCCGGGTATCCCATCCCAAGAACGCATGGCATCTAATTGTTGAGTGGGTAATAATACAATCATGGGAACAGCTAAGGCTCCTAATTCGGCGGTATTGGCTCCCACTGTGGTTAAACAAATTTGACAGTTTGAAAGTAAATTATAAGCTGGAAAGGATGTATAAAGTTCTATTTTGACCCCGTTTTGAGTTTCTAAATAAGCTGGATCTTCTAAATGAAGTTGTGCTGAAATTCCGCCAAATTTTGCTATAATGGGGTTATATTGAGGATCGGCAAAACGAGCTAAGGTTTGTAAATCTAAGGTAGGTGCAACAGGAATAATAAATCGAGTTTTAGGTCGTTTTTGGTGTAAATATTCAACAATGGCTAAGGTTAAGGGGATACCTTGGGTTAATTTTGCTGCTTTAGAACCGGGTAATAATCCAATCATTATATCCGAAGAAATAGGAGAGGAAGAAGCCGATAAAGCTACATCCGCCATTAAATCTCCGATGACTTCTAATTTACCTTTATAGGGTTGGGGAATAGTCTCTAAAATCTCGGATTTCATCACCCCAAAACGGTTAATATAACGCCACCAACGCGCCTCCCATTCGGCATAAATAACGCTACGATAGCCTAAGCGTTTACTAATAACTACGGTAAAAAATTGATCTCCTCCTAAAAATAAAACGACACCTTTTTGATACCAGTCCCAATTTCCTGCGGTTTTTCCCAATAACAAAAATTGCCAAAAATATTCTGCGCCTTGAACTCGATCAATTTCTGGATAAGAACGAGCAATATTAACTTCTTTTCCAGTTGCATTCGGACAAGGAGATAATATTAAAGAAATTCTGGCTTGAAATGGTTGATGTTGTAGCTGTTCTCGTAAGGCTTGAACAACGGGACGTACCCAAGTTGTAATTTCACCAGGGCCATTAGAAAGGATTAAAATATCAATAGGATTTTCCATATTTACGAATTACGAATTACGAATTACGAATGGGGAATAGAAAGAAAAGGCTTCACTCTTATAAATCAAATATTTTGTAATTGATTCAAATTAATGATATCAACAACAGGAGAACGACAATTTAATATAATATCATTATGTCTTTTAAGCAAGATTATCTGAGCTATAAATACCCAAAATAGTTGTGATAAATTACGAGATTTAACATGGTTTTTAATATCTGAAAGCTTGGCTTTGGCAATGATTTTATTTTCTATTTTATAAACCCAATTCATTCCTCGTTTAGAAATTTGAAAACAATAACCGGGGAGATAACCGCCTCGATTTGCCCAAAACGCATAACGTTCTCCTAATGTAAAATAGTGAAAAATGTTATTAATTCCAGTCGTTTTTGCTAATTCGGGTGAAATTCCTAATGAATTATAAGTCACCGTTGAGCGAATATAATCAGAATATTTAATCACAATTTGTTGAGCCACTTTTCCTCCTAAACTTTCCCCAATCATATCGGGTTTTTGTCCTTGTTGGGTATGATGTTTTAACCAAGCGATCGCACCTTTTTTTTCTGCGGATTTTAACTGTCCTTCCCAACTGGCAATAAACACATCAGGTGTATCTTCTATAACTCGATAAAACGGATACCATGACCCATAGCCGCGAATTACTAAAACCGGAGGCTGATTAGCTTTTAAGGGAAGACGACCCTCGGCATAAAATCCGGTTTTTTTATCTTCAAATACTTGATCAATAATATAGTCTCCTAAAACCTTTTGTCCGATTTTATGGTTAATATAAATAGAAGGCGCATCGGGTTCAAATAATCCTTTAACTTGGGGTTTTGCAAATTGTTCATAGAGACGATCCAAACAATGCCGCCCTGTTACAGGATCAATAAAATCCTCTTTCAGAATAACAGAAGAATTTGAATTTCGATTTTTAGAGAAAAAATTAAACCAATTTTTGAGAATAAATTTCACCGCACGTTAAACCCATTGTGACGCTAATTTTTAATAAAAGGGCAATTAGATTAAGCAATTAATTCCTTAATTTTGTCTGGAGTTAATTCTTCTAATTTATTTAATACAATTGTTGCTCCCGCCTTTTCTAAGTTTTGCTGATATGCTTGACGACGTTCTAAATCGGCTTGTTGAATATGGGGCGGAAGCACCCCCACACCGACCCAAATACGGTCAGGTTGCAGTTGTTTGGCTTGGGTTACGGTGTACAAATCTGCGACGGTATCCCCAACATAAAGAACCGGGGTTTGTTCATTTTCTTCGGATTCTAATTCTGCGATCACTTCAAATAATCCCGTTGGGTCAGGTTTCCCCGGAACATCTTCCATCGCCCTTAAAACAAGAGAACCTAAATTTAGTTTACCCTGCAAAACATAGAGGGCTTCATCTCGCATCGCCCCACTAAAGAAACCCCAAAGCATCTGATTTTCAGTTAAGTTTTGAAAATAATTCGGGGTACAAAGTAAGGGTTCTGAACAAATATAACCTGTCCATTGTTCGGGGTCTAGCCCTCGATAACGGGACTGGAAAAAATCGATTAACTGTTTATAATTAAGGGAAATGTCGGTTCTGGTTTTTCCTTGGGCTTCAAAATAACGATAAACTAATTCTTGAGAGGCTTCCCAATCATTATTCCAAATTCCCTCAGATTTGAGAGCATCAATATCGGTGAGGGTCGGACGATAGGCGCCGTTTGTAAACTGTTCGACGGTATCAGCAATAGCCCGTCGATAGGAACCTCCCACATCCCGAATGACTCCATCAATATCAAAAACAACAATAGCGGTTTTCATCATTGAGTCCGTTGAGCTTATGTCATGCTCAAGGCTACACCTGAACTGGGTACTCCGGCAAATCTCAATCAAAGTATTGGCGGATTTGGAAAAACATAAGGTATTATAGAGGATTGTAATATTTTTAATTAAGCCTGGGATAGACCTGGAGGTGTAATTGTCAAGGTTCGTACTAAAAGTTCTCTGGCTGGATGAGAATGTTGCGCTGGCGGTGGATCAAGTGGTGGGTAAAGGCACAAGTCCTTTAACCTCTTACTTTTTCTGGCCTCGCAACGATGCTTGGGAACAACTGAAAACAGAAATGGAATCCAAACGTTGGATTTCTGAAGGTGATCAAGTTGAGTTGCTCAATAAAGCAACCGAAGTGATCAATTATTGGCAAGAAGAGGGCAGAAATCGCCCCATGAGCGAAGCCCAAGGTAAATTTCCTGAAGTTATCTTCACCGGGAGTAGCTGATCTCCTTCTCGTTGATTTAATTTTTGATTGTGTGAAGTCTCCAACGCCATAGCGACTGCTGGGCGTTGGTTTTGCATGGATAGAATTTGCTGGCTTCCTTTCAGTTGCAGCTAACATAGGAATAAGCAGAAAAGCTTAGTCTTGTTTTTCCGCATAACCCAACGGAAAATAACAGGGACTGAACCATAGGAGATTTGGCGAAGAGGAAAACCTATGACGAGCACATCTCGAATTCCATACACCACAGAACAAAGTCTGGCGTGGATGCGGGGACTGTTAACCCTGGCTTGGGCGGATGGAAGTTTTGGCGAGGAAGAACATGAGTTAATTGATGCGTTAACCCATGATGAATTAGTCGCGGTCACGAATGTTGACAGTTTAGATCCCATTTCACCCCAGGAATTAGGTGCTGTTTTAGGAACCCATCCTAAACTGGCTGAAAACTTCCTGAGAACGGCGGTAATGGTGGCTTTAGCTGATGGGATTTATTCAATTTGTGAGGATGATTTACTCCATCAATTTTGTCAAGCGTTAAACCTGAAAATAGAAGCGTTAGATACCTTACGCAAAACCTTACAAGATTTATCCCAAATTCAATCGGGGGAGTTAGGGGAAATTTGCATTAGTCAAAATAGCCATGATGATCATCATTTGGATGTTCTCTCCCCGGTTAAACATTGGTTAGACGACTTAGAAATTCATGATTCTAAAGTTGCCCATGCGGTGTGTAAATTAATTCCGCCTCAGTGCCCTTTTGAACGAGATCTCACCATATTTGGGCGCAAGATTGTTCATATTCCCCCCATGTGCAAATTGAATCCTTTATATGAACAATTTGTCGGGTTACGTTTCCGGGCGTTGTGTTATTTAGCAGATGAATGTCAGGAAGATATCTCTAAATATTGTTAGGAAATAACCGAGGCGAAAGCTGGGTTCAAAGTCCCCCTTTTTAAGGGGGATTTAGGGGGATCTGATCCCTGTTATAATTATAATCAGGGGTATTGGACTAATATTAACATCCTCTTCCCCACCCTAAAAACAAAGTTTAACCAAATACTTCATCTTCTATTCCTAACCACCATTCTCCCAAATTCATTAACTCTTCATGGAGTTGGGCTAACTCTTGAATATACTCTTCATGGGAAATTTCGGCTCGACGCTCTTGAAGTTTTTTTAATCGCAATTGCATTAATAACCAAGGTTTAGAAATACTATCCGTACTTTCAATATATCGGGCTAATTCTTGACTATTCATAACTCGGATTTTAATTTATTAATAAAGAATTAAAAACCGGGAATAGGGAAAAATTATCCCTTCCCCACTCCCAGCTTTTATATTAGGCAGACGCTAAATTACTGGCAACAAACTCCCAATTCACCAGTTGGCTCAGGAAGTTATCAATATAACCCGGTCTAGCGTTTTGGAAGTCCAGATAATAGGCGTGTTCCCAAACATCTAAGGTTAATAACGGAGTCGCCCCATCCACCATTGGGTTAGCCGCATTAGCCGTTTTGGTGACTTTGAGTTTGCCATTTTCCAGCACTAACCAAGCCCAACCACTTCCAAATTGAGTCGCCGCAGCGTTTTTGAATTCGGCTACAAATTTGTCAAAGCCGCCAAAATCTTGATTAATTTTGTTGGCTAAATCTCCTGTGGGTTCACCACCCCCACCGGGTTTCATACAATTCCAGAAGAAAGAATGATTCCACACCTGGGCGGCGTTGTTGAAGATTCCGACTTTGGCGGGGTCATTGGCCGTGGCTTTGATAATTTCTTCTAAGGATTTATCCGCCAGGTCAGTGTCTTTGATCAGATTGTTTAGGTTGGTAACATAGGCCGCGTGGTGCTTACCATGATGGTAGGAAAAGGTCTGCGCCGACATTTTGCTTCCTTCTAAAGCATCGGGGGCATAGGGTAAAGGCGGAAGTTCAAAAGCCATTGTGTTCTATCCTCTCTAAGTAGGTAAAGGTTACTCTAAACAAATCTTTACATCGTTTTGATTTTATCGCAAAAAATACATGATTTTGCCCTTTTGTCGTTGATTTTCTGAGACAATGGGGATTATCTGTCCTTAGAGGGAGTCTGGACACAAAAAGGGTTAAGCGTCAACGGTCAACTTTGACCGAATATGATTAAGATTTGTTAAATTAGTTTAATAAAACTAATTTTATCCATATCTTCCCCAGAATTACAATGATTGAAGAGATGAGTAATAGCGAGCAACCGCCATTGACAATGGATGTCCACCAGTTACGGGAAGAGCAAGAATTAATTTTAAACCAGATTGATAATGCGATCGCTTTATTTAATTCTTCTCATCATTTAGTATTATTTAATCAAAAATTAGCTGAAATTTGGGGATTATCTCTCAATTTTTTAACTCAACATCCTCCCTTAGAAACGATTTGTTCAGAAGTAGTTGCTCAGGGCTATTGGAGTGAACAACAATGTCAGCAACTCAAAGCTTGTTTGCAGCAAACAGAACTTCCGAATTTATCCTTTTGTATTCAGCAAAGTAACAACATTTATTTAGAAGTTGAAAGTACCTTAACCCCCCAGGGCGGTCGGTTATTTACGTTTCGAGATGTGACTTATTATCGCAATTCTCAAACCCACTTAAATACAGAAGTTCAGCGATTAAAATTTTTATTAGGGTTAAATGAACGCTTACAAGATTCTGATAATTTACAAGAGGTAGCTCAGTTTGCCTTGAATTATTTAGTTTCCGTTATCAATGCGGCTTTTGGCGATGTAAAAGTTATTTATGGAGAGGGAAGAAATCGCCAAGCCGAAACGATTATGAATCAAATTTCGGGTCAATTTATTGCCACCTATGGAGAACCTGCCATTGCTTTAATGCAGGAAATATTAAAGCATGGAATTCCCTATGGTCAAGGTTTATTATGGGATGTGGTGGCAACGGGTCAACCTATTTTTGTGCAAAATTATGCTCAACATCCTAAATCTGTTCCTGCTTTTCGCTCTCCCGGAATCGGTCAGTTAGGAATTTTCCCCATCCCGGCGACCAATGGAAAAATTATTGGGGTTTTAACCTTAGAATCACGGGACTTAAATCGATTTCAACAATATCCTCAACGGGATATGTTAGACGCCGCCTGTCGGACGCTGGGTGCGGCGATTGAACGGACACAAGCACAAACTCGCCTGCGTCAAATTAACGAAGATTTAGAACGCGCTTCTCAACTGAAATCAGAGTTTTTAGCGTCCATGTCCCATGAACTGCGAACTCCCCTCAATAGTATTTTAGGATTTTCCGACTTACTTAAACGCCAGATTGGAGGGACTTTAAATGAACGGCAACTGCATCACATTCAACTGATTGAAAAAAGTGGTCAACATCTCTTACAACTGATTAACGATATTCTGGATTTATCCAAAATTGAAGCCGGAAAAACCGAACTTGATTTACAAATTGTCGATGTTCATCGCCTGTGCACTGAAGGTTTAAAAATGATGCAGCCTCGTGCTGACAAAAAACGGTTGGCGATGTCTTTAGAATTAGATTATCGATTAAATCACGCCTTTTTAGATGAACGACGGGTGCGACAAATTATTATTAATTTATTGTCTAATGCGGTAAAATTTACTCCAGAGGGAGGAAGTATTAAACTGAGTGGATTTTTAGCTTATGGCAGCCAAATTGATCAAGATTATCGACCAGATTGTTCCCCGGTAAATTCCAGTACACCTTATCTTTGTTTAGAGGTAAAAGACTCAGGGATTGGGATTCCCGAAGAGCGTTGGCATCTTTTATTCCGTCCCTTTCAACAAGTGGATTCTTCTTTAACCCGTCGCCATGAAGGAACTGGATTAGGATTAGCATTAGTTAAACGACTGGCGGAGTTACATGGCGGCACCGTTTCCTTTCGTTCAACGGTGAATCGAGGCAGCTTATTTCGGGTGTGGTTGCCTTTAACCGAAATGCGTGAAGAATTAAGTCTGAATCGACGACCTCAAGCTTTATCTAAAGCTCAAAAATCCGATGTTTCTGATAGTTCTAACCTGAATTATCCCAATATTCCTCGAATTTTAGTCGTGGAAGATCAACCCTTTAATCAATTATTAGTTTCAGAAATTTTAGAGTTAGAGGGATATCGAGTTGAATTAATTAGTGATGGTCAAACCATGTTAGAAGCCATTCATTCTCCCCTAGTAACTGAAAAATCCTTACCCGATTTAATTTTAATGGATGTACAGTTACCAGAGATAGATGGGATAGAACTGATGCGTCAACTTCAAAACCATTCTCTGTGGCAATCTGTTCCGATTATTGCACTGACAGCAATGGCAATGGCAGGCGACCGAGAACGCTGTCTAGCCGCCGGTGCATCTGCCTATTTAAGTAAACCTTTAGATTTAGACTTAATGCTGTCTCTGGTGAAATCTTTTCTGGGGTCTTCATCGAAGAAGAAGTATTAAGATATTTCCCAACCGTTTGACAACATCACCCCAACGATACGATTACTTCTTTATAACACTTCTTTTAAATTATGAGTTGCATCACTGAGTTTTGCACTTCCGTTTTTAATTTGGTTGACACCGAGAGCCGTTTCATTAGCACCTCGTGTGAGATTATTCATAGCTTGATTAACCTGTTGAATGGCGACAGCTTGCTGTTTAGATGTTAAGGCAATTTGTTGACTACTTTCGACGATTTGTTCCATTGATTTTGACACATCAGAAAAAACTTGAGCCGTTTGGTGAGCCACATGAACCCCAGATTCAACATTTTTTGTTCCTTCTTCAGTCACCACAACTGTTGTTTGAATCATCCGTTGAATATCATTGACTAAGGTATTAATTTTTTGGCTGGATTTTTGACTCGCATCGGAGAGTTTTCTAATTTCAGACGCCACCACAGCAAATCCCTTTCCATGTTCTCCAGCGCGTACCGCTTCAACGGCGGCATTTAACGCTAACATATTGGTTTGATTTGATAAATCACCAACCACATCAGAAACACTACCAATTTGATGGGTTTGTTCACTTAACTGCACAATTTTTTCAGCAATAGATTCTACTTTGATTTTCAAAGTTTCCATTTCTTGTAAGGCTTTTTGAATGGCTGTTGTTCCCTGTTCTACCCGAATTAAGGCTTGTTGAGCACCAAAAACAGCCCCTTCTGCTTGTTGAGCAGACTGTTGAGAGGAAGCACTTAATTCATCCATTGTAACGGTTGTTTCTTGAACGGAAGATAATTGTTGATTGGTAATCCGTTCTTGTTCATTAATCGTGGAAACAATCTGACTGGAGAAGGAAGTCACAACCCCGACAACTTCCAAAATAGAATTGACTAATTTCTTTAAAAGAATGATTCCTAAAAATACAAAAAATCCCCCAATCACAAGAGTAACAATCACAGCTATCTGAATAAACTGATTGATGGGTTTTAAAACAACAGATTTGGGGGTTTCATAAACTAAAACAAAAGGATTTTTGCGATTAACTGAATCGGGAAAGATGGTATTATAAGTCATAATTGAGTCGGAAATATCTGTAATCAAGCCATTGCCTCCCGATAGCACTTGCTGAACAACAGCTTGTGAAAAATCAGTTTTAAAATTATGATTTTTATTGAATTCAAACCCCCACTGTTTTTCGGGAAGGGGGTGGCGTAAATAATATCCCTCTTGATTGATTACAAAAAATTGTTGTTGCAATTCTGAACTTAAATTATCATTATCAGCGAGATCAAACAACCGTTCAATTAAAATATTGGCAACTAAAATTCCTCGTTTCTCACCGGATTGATTATAAATGGGAACTCCATAGCGAATAATGGGTTTATGAGGAATTTCAATTTGATCATTATCTCGACTTAAGTTAATAGGAGAAACATAAACTTGCCCCGGTTTTAAGCTTAAAGTTTGTCGAAAGTAGTCCGATGAAGATTTGTTTTTTAACTCTTTGCGGGGAACAACTGTAACTTGACCATTAGCAACTTTGACTCTCAACAGTTCATTTCCGTCTTCATCTAAATATCTCAATTGATCATAATAAGGTCGATTGCTCAGGAAAGACTTAAAAATAATTGTTAATCGATCTATCCAATTGGCATAGGTGGATTTATCTTCAGGATCAATGCCTTTGTTCTCCCTAGCACGAATAATTCCTTGAATAGGTGGGGTTTCACTTAAATATAAAATATCAGATTTAAAATTTTCCATAAAAAGATTGAGGGTTTCCCCACTATTTTGTTCCTCATTTTTCATGGAGCGAACAACGGAATCTATTAAATATTCACGGGAGTTCATAATATTGAATGAACTGACAGCAAGTACGGGAAAAAGAATACTGGCGATCAATAAATATAAAAACTTGTTTTGGGATTTTCCCGGCCATCGAAAGTTAAACATAGGTTTTTTGGAACTGGATATTTTTGAAACCCTTTATAAGAGTATTATATCATACTTTTCACTAACCTCTAAAAGTTTAAAATTTATTTACATCTGTTCTTATAACTCCCTTTTTTGTTAAACAACAAATGTAATAAAACCCATCAAAAGGGAACAGCTTAACTGGGAACAGGGGTAATACTTCTAGCTGTTTCATATCACTTTTAAATTATTACAACCTATTTGGGATTGCTATACCTAGACTAAAACTGTAAATTAAAGTAACGTTTGATACCCAAGCTGTCACTTTTCAGGGATAATCTAAACTAAGGTATTTTTTATCTAAATTAGAGTTTTACACATGAATACTCCACTCTCACCTCAGTGCCAAAATCTACAACATCAGGTTGAAGGCTTAGTCAAACTTCTGCATCAAGAACCGTCCCTGCGACAACAGGATATTACGGCGGTGCGTGCATCTTTGAATAAAGTAATCTCCCCCAAGTTTGAAATTGTGTTTGCGGGGGCGTTTAGTGCTGGAAAATCGATGTTAATTAATGCCCTTTTAGAACGGGAATTATTATATAGTGCAGAGGGACACGCCACCGGAACGGAATGTTATATTGACTATGCGGAACCGGATCAAGAACGGGTGGTTTTAACCTTTTTAAGTGAAGCCGAAATTCGGGAACAAGTCGCGGCTTTATGTCAGCTTTTGGGCTTAAGTTCTAATGTTAATATTAATCGCAATGATGTGATTGATTTACTTTTAGAAGGCTGTGACAAAATTATTCAGCAAGAAGGAGGGGTTAATAAATCTGAACGCGCCAAACAAGCCAAAGCGTTAGATTTATTAATGAAAGGGTTTGTGGAAAACCGCGATCGCATTCACACCCTAAACAACGCCACCTATTCGATGGAACAGTTCAACTTTTCTAACCTCAAAGAAGCCGCCAGTTATGCCCGTCGAGGCAGTAATAGCGCGGTCTTAAAACGGATTGAATACTATTGCTATCATCCCCTATTACAAGATGGAAATGTCATTATTGACACCCCTGGAATTGATGCGCCTGTAGAGAAAGATGCTCAATTAACTTATCAGAAAATTGAGAATCCCGATACCTCGGCGGTGGTCTGTGTTTTAAAACCAGCATCGGCGGGAGAAATGACAATAGAAGAGACAGAACTCTTAGAACGAATTCGTCAAAATCCCAGTATCCGCGATCGCGTTTTTTATGTGTTTAATCGCATTGATGAAACCTGGTACAATGCCCAACTGCGTCAACGGTTAGATAACTTAATTTATTCAGACTTTCAGGATACCACCAGAGTCTATAAAACCAGTGGATTATTAGGGTTTTATGGAAGTCAAATTAAATCAACAACGGGACGCGATCGCTTTGGGTTAGATAGTATTTTTGCTGAAAGTATTAAAGGATTTGGGGGAGAAGAAGAAACCCCTCAATTTGTCTATGCTTTTAATAACTATTGTGGTAGTTCTCGTAAACTTCCGCTCCAATTTCGAGTCACCATTAATGGCTATGAATCTCCCAACCAAAACTATGTGAGAATTTTAGCAGATTGGGGACAACCCCTGATTGATCAGTTAATTAAAGATAGCGGAATTGAAGATTTTCGTACCGCCATTACTTACTATTTAACCCAAGAAAAACGTCCCCAACTGTTTAAAAATCTAGCCGATGATTTAGAAGATATTTGTATTCCCCTGCGGAAGTATTACGAATCAATTCAACGGGAATTAGACAGTCAACCCCGTGAAATTGAATCGATGAAAGCCCAGGAATTACAACTGCTGAATCAACAATTGCAAGAAGCCGGACAGGAATTTCGAGATCATATTGCGGAAGAAGTGAATCGAATTATTACCAGTAAATGTGATGGGTTTGAGCAGGATTTTAATCAATTACAATCTCGGATGGTGAGGCGTTTAGATGAATTATTAGATAGTTTTTCTGTAAAAGAAGCCTATAGTCGTGCGACCTTCAGCCATCCTCGGAATGCAACTGCGCCGTTATTAGCGGTTTTAGTGGAAGCATTGTATTATTTAGCGAACCAATTAGAGGATATTTTAGTAGAGGCGGTTCAATCTGTAAATGCGGGGTTTTTCCGTCGTTTAGTTGAACGAGTTCGTAAGACTGAATATTATCGCAAACTCAATCGTTTATTAGGGAATGATGGGGGAATAGAACTGCGGTTAAAACGGTTAGAAGAAGAGGTTAACCAAGCGTTAGTTGCGATGGCTAAAACGGAATGCGATCGCTATGTACGAGAAAGTCCCAACTTCTATGATGAACGAACCTTTTCAATTTATCAATTTCGCCAAACTTTATTACAAACCTCATCCAGTTATGATATTAAAGCAATGCTCGATGCAGAACCCGCTATTCGTCAATTGTTGAAGTTAGATTTAGAACCTAAAGTTGCAGAAACTATCAATCAAACCTTCCGCCAAACGGTTAACCAAACCCTGAAAACTCAATTATTACCGATGACGGAAATTCAAGGGGAAGAAATTATGCAGCAATACAGTCAAGCGCGAGCTTATTTAGAGAATACCTTGGAACAGGAAGCGGAGGAGAAAATCAAAACGAATGCTCGATTTCAGTCTGAAGTTAACCAAAAAATTGAGGAATACAATCAATTTGTTTCAGCGATTAATAGTTGTTTACAGTCAATGCAACTATTTGAACATCTATTACCAACCATCTCTAATTCTAACATTAGTGATGAGCGTTTAGACTTCTAATATAGCAAGTCTAAATCAGTTGTATAAATGACTTAAAATCCAATTCATCGTAGGGGCGAGGCGCGCCTCGCCCCTACACTGGGATTTGTGTCCCTTTTTTAGGATTAATAATCAGCCCTGATGATGAGGGTACAGTCTATTTTTACTTAATTTTAACAAAAACCATGAACAACACAGCCAAAGTATACACCTTATATTTTGCAATTGATGATATTACAACTTCAATCTGCAACATTATTAATAATCGACCAAATTCAGAAAAAATTAATAGCGATGAACTGTTTAATAAATTCTGGACTAAGGGTAGAAATAAATATTCTGAGCTAAACTATGATCTAGTAGCCGAAATTGGAATAGCTAATTTTAAAGCAGAACAAGAATTTGGCAGAATTGCATCAGCGATAGAAAATGCTTTAGGAAAACTGGAAAATGATCAGAATTGCTACTTGATTTACTGTCTATGGTTTGCTTTAAATATTGCTATTGTTGAGTATTCTTTTAAAAACCCATCAGTCAACCAACATAACCTATATGTGGAGATAGAAAATCAGTTAAGATTAGCTCATGAAAAATATCTTTTTTCGTCCCAGTCACGTCTGGAAGAGTGGCAGAATATTGAGGCGATAGTCAAATCAAAATTAGGAAATTTTTAACAGAGTTTTCAGTAAGACTAGAAGATAATTATTTGAGAAAGGGTAGGTATATAAACTGATTTTTTTATCATAGAGCATGATCTATAATAAAAAAATAGAAACTTGATTACAGGATGGTTAAATTAATGAAACCTACCCCCAGAATTGTCATTCCTCAAGAAGTTAGAAGATATGTATTTTTACGAGATAATTATCAATGTAAAAGCTGTGGGAAAACCGAAAATGAAACCCAACTGACCATTGATCATATTATCCCATTAGCAAAAGGAGGGTCTAACGATATTAGTAATTTACAAACCTTGTGTTCTCAATGTAATCAGAAAAAGAAAGCTGATTTTGATCCGCGTTTCAAGCGAAACTTTACAATTTAATAATTTAAACTAAAAATGATATAATAGTAGAATTAAACGACCGAGTTAGGGATTTTTAGTTCTACAAATGATAAATCCTCTTAGAAAAAAACTGCATTACTTAGTTGATCAGATCTCCGAAGAAGACTTAGGAAAAGTCTGGAAATCCTTGCAAACCCTATTTTATGATACCTATATGCTCAAAGCGATTCAAGAAGCCAAGGAAACCCTAACACCAGGAGACTCCTTAACCTATGATGAAGCCCTAGAACTGTTGCATTTTGAGTATAGTAGACCCAGTGCCTCCCATTCAGAACATCACCATCCCACCTATCGTCCTATTCCCCAAATGAATGACTGAGTAACCCCATCGTGACGCTTGATGTCCGCTATGGTCGATCTTTTATTCATGACCTAATAAGCTTAGAACCATCCGCTTATTCTAAGGTCTATCATTTTGTCTTTGTTGAATTTAAACAGATTAAAACTCTCAAAGACTTACCCGAACTTAAGCCATTAGGTTCAAGTGCTATTTTTTATCGCTTTACTTTAGAAAATTATTTAATTGGAATAGAAGTAACCGGTCAAATTGTTAAATTCGTCCGAATTCTACCCAAACCCAAGATTTAGAGCACAAGCAGGAGGAGACAAGCAACCGTGAACCGCCCCTACTTTATTACAAACTGTTAAGGTGTATTGCAAAGCGTCACAACTAACCGGGGAAAAATGGTTTCGAGGGGAGTGTCCGTGATACCATCACAAATTAGTAAAAAGACGAGATAGATTGGGAGAAGACCGTTGACACTACGGGTTGCTGTTGTTGGTTCTGGCCCTGCGGGTTCTTCCGCAGCCGAGACGCTAGTGAAAGCAGGCATTGAAACCTACCTGTTTGAACGTAAGCTGGATAACGCCAAACCCTGTGGTGGGGCGATCCCGCTTTGTATGGTGAGTGAGTTTGACTTACCTGCTCATGTCATTGATCGGCGGGTGAGAAAAATGAAAATGATCTCTCCCTCGAACCGTGAGGTTGATATTTTCATTGAAAAAGAAGACGAATATATTGGAATGTGCCGTCGGGAAATTCTCGATGGGTTTATGCGCGATCGCGCCGTCTCTCTAGGGACAATTTTAATAAATGGTACTGTTCATCAATTAGAAATTCCTAAAACCAGTTCCGAGCCTTATGTGATTCATTATCATGACCATGCAACGGCTGAAGGTGGCGTCGGTACACCCAGAACCCTAGAAGTGGATGTGGTGATCGGGGCTGATGGAGCTAACTCCCGCATTGCTAAAGCCATTGATGCTGGGGATTATAATTATGCGATCGCCTTCCAAGAACGCATCCGTATCCCCGAAGATAAAATGGCCTATTATGAAGATCGGGCGGAAATGTACGTTGGAAACGACGTTTCCCCAGACTTCTACGCCTGGGTATTCCCCAAATATGATCACGTTGCGGTGGGTACTGGGACAATGAAACCCAACCAAGCCATGATCAAACAATTGCAAGCGGGAATTCGCGCCCGGGCAGCGAACCGCATCGAAGGCGGTAAAATTATTAAAGTCGAAGCTCACCCCATTCCCGAACATCCCCGTCCTCGTCGGGTTGTGGGACGAGTGGCTTTAGTCGGAGATGCCGCCGGAACAGTTACGAAGTCCTCTGGAGAAGGCATCTATTTCGCCGCCAAGTCGGGCCGGATGTGTGCCGAAACCATTGTGGAACGGAGTAATAGTGGTCAACGCATTCCCACAGAAGCGGATCTGAAGGAATATATCAAACTCTGGGATAAGAAATATGGGATTACTTATCTGGTGTTGGATATTCTGCAACGAGTCTTCTATCGCACGGATGCGACCCGTGAAGCCTTTGTGGAAATGTGTGCGGATAGGGATGTTCAGAAGTTAACCTTTGATAGCTATCTGTACAAAACCGTCGTTCCAGCAAACCCTCTAATTCAGATGAAGATTACAGCAAAAACCCTGGGGAGTTTGTTACGCGGAAGTGCGTTAGCACCGTAATCAGTTATCAGTTATCAGTTATCAGTTATCAGTTTAAGAGTTAAGAGTTAACTTCTTTTCTTGACTGATAACTGATGATAAGGAGAAGTTTAAGTATGAATTCAACAAACCCGTCAGAAGAACAACTCAATGCGACGGATATTTTAGAATTAGTTCAACAAGAAAAAACAGCTACCTTGAGTCATTTAGTTTCAAGTGTGGTGCATGAAATTAATAATCCTTTAGGCTGTATTGCGGGAAATATTACTTATATTAAAGATTATGTCAAAGATTTATTAAATTTAATTGAACTGTATCAAGAACATTATCCCGATCCTGTTAACGAAATTGCTGATGAAATTGATGCGATTGATTTAGAGTATTTAATGGAAGATGTGCCGAAATTGTTATCGGCGATGGAGAATGGCGCAGAACGGTTACATCAAATTAGTAATGCTTTACGAACGTTTGGGAGATTTGAGAGCGATCGCCAAGTATTATTTAATATTCACGATGGCATTGATAGTGTATTATTAATGTTAAAAAGTAGGTTCAAAGGAACAAAAATCCGATCTCCCATTGAGGTGATTAAAAACTATGGAGACATCCCTGAAATTAACTGTTATCCCGGACATTTTAATCAAGCTTTATCTTATTTAATTAATTATAGCATTAATGCTTTAGATGAAAAAGCAAAAGCTCAACCCTCTAATCCTGAATTTAAACCCACAATCACAATTAAAACCAGCTTAACTTCAGATTCTGTTATTTTATCAATTCAAGATAATAGTTTAGGAATATCGGAAGAGGCTCAAAATACAATTTTTGAAGCGTTATTAATCACAAAACCCGTAGAACAAGGAACTGGAATTGGTTTATCTGTCAGTCGTCAAATTATTGAAGAGCGACATCAAGGTAAAATTAAATGTCAGTCATCGTTAGGAAGTGGAACAGAATTTATCATCGAACTTCCAAGAGCATCGGAGTCTTAAACTTAATCCTAATTTTGATTATTAAATACATCTTCATAAATTTGCGCCATTGTCAGCGTTAACCCCACAGATTCTAAGATTAAATCGTCTTTTTGTCCTAAAATTTGGATTGTCCAATTTCCTTGATCATCTTGACGATAAACTTCCACTTGCATTTGATTTTGGGAGACTAAAACATATTCTTTTAAACTGTCTAGGGTTTGATAGTTCATTAATTTTTCCCGTCTATCGGTGGTTTCTGTACTTTCTGAAAGAACTTCTATAATTAAACTAGGTTGAGTTTTGAAATATCTGTGATTATCTTGGGGGTTACAAGTGACCAGTAAGTCAGGATAATAGAAAATATCGTCTTGAACTTTAACTTTCATATCCGACACAAACACCCGACAAGAACTTCCCCGCAGATGAGGACGCAATAAAGCCAAAATATTTCCTGCAATAATATTATGTTCCTCACTTGCACCCGCCATCGCAAAGACATAGCCACCAACATATTCATGGCGAGTTTGACTGTTAGCTTCGGCGTTTAGATAGTTTTCAACGGTCAATAGGGGTAAAGGCGATCGCATTTTTTATTCCTCGTCATTATCTTTTATAAACATTCTATTAACATTATAGTCAAGATTATAGAAGTTAGGATATACTGAAAGTAACTAAATTGAGTAAAGCTGATGAAAGTTAAAGTAACAGAACAAGGTGTAGTTATTCCCAAGGATTTTCTCAAGGGAGTTGAAGAGGTAGAAATTCGTAAGGAAAATAATATTATCTTTGTGATCGTAACTAATCAGACAGATCCAATTTTTGAGATGGGGATGAACCCGGTAAACTGCGGGGTTTCTGATGCGTCTGAAAAACTAGATAATTATATTTACGGTTCTGTTGAATGAGTAATTTATTTTTAGATACCAGTTATATTATCGCGTTGGAAACAGCCGATGATATCAATCATCTTCGGACATTAAACCATTGGCAAAATTTGATTAAGGGAACACCAAAATTGGTGACTACATCTTATATTTTTGACGAAATGGTGACATTTTTTAATAGTCGAAATCGTCATCATAAAGCTGTTGAAGTTGGGAATCGCTTACTTCGTAGTTCGTTAGTTCAGTTTATCCATGTTGATGAAGTGCTATTTTTTGATGGATGGCAATTATTTCAACAATATAATGATAAGTCATACTCACTGACTGATTGCATTTCTTTTGTGGTAATGACTCAATCAAATATTCGCACAGCTTTAAGTTTTGACAACCATTTTATTCAAGCTGGTTTTGAAAAGTTGCCTTGATATGAAACTGAATATATGCTTTGAATACTGGATTTAGGAGAAAGAGCGATCGCCCTCCTTCCTCGACTTTTTCGATTAAATTCCGTCGAATTAAGGATTGTATTGCTTGCATAAATTCAGGTTTTGATAATACCAGGTTAGCAGGTTTTTGGGCAATATTGACGGGTTGATCTTGAGTCGCTAACCAATGAATTACCCTTTTTTCTGATTCCGATAAACGCTCTAAGTGAGATTTTAAATTAGGTTCTAAATCCCCTATATAGATATCATTTTGTTCAGTTAAAAATAAAGAAACACTACCGTTAAAGAGTTCAATAATTGTTGAAGCGATAATCTTTAACCACCTAGGATGACCTTGATACATTGTAATTAATTCTAACCAATTTTCCTGATCAATTAATCCTTTTTCTCTGAAGATTTCGGTTGCTTCTTCTCCTAATCCTTTGAGATTTAAGGTTTGTGTTGATCTATTCTCAGCTTCTAATGTAGCGATTTCTATAGGTTTTGTCCAACTCAGAAGAATTAAACAACTTTGATGGGGAGATATGGCAATTTGTTTAAAAAATTTACTATAATCTTCATATTCGGGTAAGTATTGACCTGCTAATTCACCTGTTTTAAAAATATCCTGTAAGTCATCAAGAATCACTAAACAGCGAGAGTTACGAAAATAATCAATAACTGTAGATAAGGGGGTTGGTTGAGATTGAGAAAAAAATTGTTTGAGTTCGGTTTGTAGCGTTGAAAGGGTAGGAATATTATTAAGACTTTTCCAGATAATATAATCAAATTCCGTATTAATTTCTTCTATCAGCTTAACCGTTAGCGCAGTTTTCCCTATTCCACTTAATCCATAAATCGTAATTAAGCGAGTATGGTCTTCTAATATCCAGTGTTTGAGGGTAGTTAATTCTGAGGTGCGATCGTAAAAGGTTGTTAATTCTGGTGCTTCTATTAAATTAATGATTGTTGATTGATTTTGGGTTTGGGATGTTTCTGGGGGAGATTGCGATCGCGGTTTTTGATTTTTAATATTTTGTATAAATTGACTACAAATAACATTATCAATTTGTAATAAAGAGTCATGCAAATGAGAAATCTTAGAAACTCTATATTTTTTCTCTAACTTAGAACGAAAATTAAATTTCTTGAGATCTTCTCCTAAATCTTCACCCAGCTTTTCCCATAACTTAGCTGCTTCTTTTTTAATGTGAGACTCACTACAATTATAATCTTTAGCAATTTGAGGATATTTTTTTCTGTCCCAAACACCTGTTAATATTGCTTCCTGTATCGGTGTGAGGTGTTCTCCGGTTTGATCAAAAATCAAGTGATCTGCCCACTCTAACACATCCTCAACATTCTTCATAAGTAGACATAGATAGATATTGTTTGTAATGTATCCTACCGAATCCTACTTTGTCAACTGAATTATACTGAATCCTACTAAATTAGTTCAGGATGGTTCAAAAAATTGGGTGCTGAATCCGACTGTTTTGAGTTGTTACATCTAAATGCTAGGCAATACAATTAAGCAAGCTAGTCAATCTAGCCTAACGAAGATGGGGATTAGATTGATAACAAACGGAATGACAATCAGATCGGATAGCAAAAGGATAAAATCAATGCACAAATTTCCAGCTTGTCCTAATTGTGGAAGAACAATCAAAAACGAATTATTCTCCGGTGCTTACTTCAACGTCTATCAATGCAAAAAATGTAACAGTTTCTTCTGCAAAGAATGTGGATATAACTCCGGTAAAGATTGTCCCAGTTGTGGTAACACGGAAAAAAGAGTAGGTGGAGAAGTTTACGCAAGATAAGGGGTGATTACGCCTGTTTAAGTAGGTAGGCGTAATTAAACCTAACTATGCAGATCGGGAAAACCCTTGCTGTAAGTTTTAAGTTTCTCCAGAACGTAGATAAATTAAGATGATTTTGGAAGATATTTATGGGTTATATCATAGCTTTGATCTTTTTCGTGCTCGTGGTGTATGGCTTATTAAGTGCTTATGAGGACGAACAAAAACGGCAGGCAGAACAACAACGTCAGGTAGAACATCAGGAACAACAAAAACGTCAGGCAGAACAACAACGTCAGCAACAACAACAACAACGTCAGGCAGAACAAAGACGTCAGGCAGAACAAAGACGTCAGGCAGAAGAAGAACTAAATCGTGCAAAACATGAAATTTTATTGCTCCTAGATAAAATTGAAAAACTACTAGCATCAGGAAAATGGGAAGAAGCTAATTACGAAACAGCTTATATTTATCGTAACCCAATAATACACAGGGCTTTAGACATACTAAATCAGGAAGACGTAAAAACAGGTCGTTTTGATCACAGAGTAGCAAGTGAAGGTGGTAGAATTGATCAACTATGGGTCAAATATAGTGGTGGTCGCTTTGGATTTAGCGTGCAAAGGAAATTACAAACAGAAGGCATGAGCTTTAACGACTACCTAAATCATAATGGATTATCGGTCTTTGAATGGGAAGAAATCAGGGTACGACAATACGAAGATGGTAGCGTTGGCGAAGAAGCAAAGGAGCAATATCAGTATCATAATAATTCTTTTTTTGACTGTCAAAGGAGTGTTTTGCATTATAAAATCGGTTGGCAGAATATAAGGGAATATAATGACATTATTTTTAACCTCCAAGCACCTGTAGGTCATCTTCCCTTTATACATATCTACCTTGACAATGCAACCCTAAAGATAGACAACTCATACTTCAATTTTTCGTTTGTGGATTCATCGTTCATGCGAAAACAGCGCCTTTATTTATATATGAATGAAAAATAAATAACTTGCACAATTAAACCCCAGAAACCTTGATATACCGTAAACTATTGCTCAATTAGTCACCTTATTGGTTTTTCATTCCTAATCCTAGAGCGATCGCATTTATTGATATAAAAGAAGCGATCGCTCTCTATTTTCAATTACCGCAACTCCAACATTTCCTCAACTGTTAAGCCAATATCAATTGCAATCTGCCGAAGTAATCTAGGTGATATATCACGCCCTTTATGAAAAGGAACAGTTGTTCCTCGTCCATCTTCGTGACGGAACTGCTTATGTGACCCTTTTTGACGCACCTCTACAAACTCAAGGTTCTCTAGTATGCGAACTATTTCCTGTGGTTTTAGAACTGGTATATTGCTCATAATTTATCGGATCACAATCTGTTGTGTCCCTATAAACTCTGTCTCAATAAGGAGAGCATCATCTTCTAGGAGCATCTCAATTACCTCACGCAGATTCTCCTGTAACTCATCCAATGTTTCTCCCTGGGAATGTGCGCCAGGAAACCCAGGAATATAACCAACGTAAAGATTGGTATCAAAATCTTTTTCGATTATAGCAGTAAATATTTTCATAAGATTTGCTTTTGATATTGCTGATGTAAAAGGGTAAGCTGATCCACAATAGCTAAATTCAAAATTGGTGAAGTATTACTAACTACGAGCATAAGTCAAATCATCATCTAATTCTTCTGGTGTGTAGTGTCGTAAAACTCCACGCTCTCCCAATAGTTGTCCAAATTCATATTTATCCATAACAGCCAGTTCTCGTGCTTTACCAAAGGATAATAGATCCTGGGTATAGAGAGCGATCGCTAATTCTTGTCGTAATTCCTGTTCAATACGCTGTTCAGGTAAACGAATTGCTTGCAAAACTGAATCAGAAATTAAAATTTGTAGTCCCATATTCGTTTAAGGTTGATTGAGTTAACACAGAAACTCATCTGCTAATGTCTTGACTTACCGTTTCAGCTAAAGTACCCCACTCTTGATCTGTTGTTTCCTTGCTTCAATATTATACCTTAAAATACTAATCCTAGAGCGATCGCTTTTATTGATATAAAAAAAGCGATCGCACTTCTTCAAAAACCTCAACTTCACTTTAGGGGATAAAAAGCCGACTTACACCCATATAACTATTAATATTAAGCACAATCTCAATTAGACGCTCAACACAACGTTCTCGATATTCCGAATCATTCAGTAATCTATCAGCGTTTCCTATCGTAATCACAGGTAATGAATTAGGGGTATTTTCTTCACGCATTACTTGCTCTAAAGAATCCTTACCTTTCATACTGCGATTAGCTGTGAGCAAAATCATCTGATTTTCTTGAGCCAGTCGCCAAACAACTCTATCATCGCTATCAATAGGCAATTCCATTTGTGCAAAGGTAACAAAACGCATTGGAATAATATCAAGCCAACCTTGATTAGCAATAGAGCCAAAGAAAATCATAGCGTGTCCATTGAGATTATGATCTATCAAAAAAATCATGCTTTAGCCTCACGTTTTGCCTTAGCTGCTCGCAGTTTTTCCCATGCAGCTTCGGTTCCAGGTTGGGGAGGTTGCGCCGCAATTCTAGCAATCAGATCGCGGTTTTTTTCTTCATAATACAGTCGCAGTTCTTCAGCTTCTTTAAGAACGATTTGATACTCAGCTTCAACATCAGCGCGATTTGCCTCAATATAAGCTAAAGCTGCGTTAATTTGTGCCTCTGTCAAATCAAATAATCCCCTGATGAATTTAGGTGGATATTGAGCCGTCACATAGTCCATAATGTCGTAGATAGTGATGCGTGTACCCGCGATTGTTAGTCCTCTTTCTGTGCGGATAATAGCTTTTTGTTCGTTGGATAGGGTTGTCATATTTATGGCCTCCTAGTTCTCTAGTATGCGAACTATTTCCTGTGGTTTTAGAACGGGTATATTGATCATAATTTATCGGATCACAATCTGTTGTGTCCCTATAAACTCTGTCTTAATAACCAGATCATCATCTTCTAGGAGCATCTCAATTACCTCACGCAGATTCTCCTGAAAATCATACTCAGACAGTAATTCATCTTCCATTTCGTTCGGTTTATCCTTGTTCATAAAACCTCTGCTCCTGTCGCGTAGCTTTTCGGGCACTGATGATTCGTACCCTTTCTAATCGATCAGTATGTGCAACAATTAAAAGTTGCCCAAACCTAGATATACCTATAATAATATAGCGGCTTTCTCCGATTTCATACTTAGCTTACTTCATGGCAGCTTGGATGTATTGAAGATTCTACCTTAAAATATTAATCCTAGAGCGATCGCTTTTATTGATCTAAAAGAAGCGATCGCTCTAAATTATTATGACGGGTTAAGAATTTCCTCATTTCCAGGCTCATGCTTGGGAATGTATGATGGTTAATGTCTGTTTGTTCAACTGAAATTGACAAAATCAAATCAATATGATTAAATATATTAGGGTACAAGTATCTATCAAAAATGCCAACAGTTTTAAGATTTGAAAGCTATCGCTTTTATTTTTACAGCCATGAACCCAACGAACCTCCCCATATTCACATTGATAGAGATAATCTCTCAGCTAAATTCTGGTTATCGACCGTATCTTTAGCCAAAAATATAGGATTTAATGCTAAAGAGTTAAGAAAAATACAATCCCTTGTGGAAGTCAATCAACAAAAATTTTTAGAGGCATGGTATGAATACTTTGGTAATTCAAACTGATATTCGTGTAAAAAATGTTCTTATCCATGAAGATACTTTTAGTGTGGAATTAATGGATGGACGCACTCTCACCACTCCCTTAGCTTGGTTTCCTCGACTATTAAAAGCTAATCCCGAACAATTACAAAAATGGGAAATTTGTGGCGGGGGTTATGGGATTCATTGGGAAGAAATAGATGAAGATATTAGTACCGAAGGATTATTACGCGGTGCCGCAGCACCTCAAAATCAAAGACAATCCTAAAAACTCAACTTTAGAGATTTTCCCAATCACTAATATCAACTTTAGCCTGTTGCAAAATTTTAGCTAAAAAGTTTGTACTGATATCACCTTTATGAGGATTAGGAATAGTAACACGAAGGTTTTCTTTCAACATAAACTGATGCCTTTTTCCCGAATAGGGGCCATCAAATCCCAGTTGTTTCAAGTAATAAATTAAGTCTCGACGTTTAATAGGTTTTAAAGGAGGCATCAGGCAACTTCTTTAGTAATTGTCAAGTCGATATTATCAAGAACGGGTAAAGGAAGATTAAGGGTAAGACTCAGTAAAATCCAATCTTCTAATACCTCTTGCAATTCTTCTCGGCACGCTTCCAGGGTTTCAGCATTTGCATAGACTCCTTCACAGGTAGAAATCTCTCCATAAAAAGTCCCGTCATCAGGAAAAATTTCATACCGAGCTTGCTTCATCGCAGCCTGAATGTATTGAGTTAACATATTTAGCTTATAACGATTTTATCTATTGTTAGATAACATTTTACTACATATTGAGCTAACCGCCAAACTACCCGATCATCACTATTGATTGGTAAGCCTATTTCATCAAAGGTGATAAATCGAATTAGTACCCAATCTAGCCACCCACTATTTAAAATACTACCTGAGAGAAGTACAGCGTGTCCTCTTAAATTATGATCGACTAAAAAATTCATGGCTGAGACTTTAGCTTGGCTTTTGCTGCTTGAAGTTTTGCTCGAATAGCTTCTTGACCTGACTTTGGGGGTTGAGCGGCAATTCTAGCAATTAGATCACGGTTTTTTTCTTCATAATACAGTCGCAGTTCTTCAGCTTCTTTAAGAACGATTTGATACTCAGCTTCAACATCAGCGCGATTGGCTTCAATATAAGCTAAAGCCGCGTTAATTTGTGCTTCTGTCAGATCAAATAATCCCCTTTAATCACTTAAAACAGGAGCTTGAGCTTGGCTGATTCTTGGGAGAATAAAATCATCCGTTGTGGTATTAATAGGATAATCAGGCTCTCATTTTCAATCCAAGAGAGCTTTAGCTATCTTGTTACCCCGTAAGCTTTTCCACCTTTTCTGCCTATTAGAGAAACTATATATTAAGTTTTGTTAAAATTGAGTCCTATTATTGGCTTTGCTATTTCAAGGATCACCTATTGTTGGTAAACTCTTTAATTAAAGTTTAATTGAAAATCCCCTTCAAAGAGAACACTAAAGTTGGGTGTTTTCCCCTTTGGTTGATGATGTGTTCAAGTCATATCTAAGCTAGAGGGTGCAGATTTTAATCCCATTCATCACACCTTAACCTATCAACACCGGAAAAAGTTATTGATTTTGTGCATCAACCCTAGAGTTCAATCTTGAAGTTTAACGAAAGGGTAAAAACATTATTCTTCCAAGTTGGAATCAAAACATTAGGAGTATCAAGCTTTCACATCAGGTTATGGCAGTTGCCAAATCCATGTTTGACAAAAACTGATGGTAAAACCAAGGGCGGTGAAGTTTATTCCTCCCGGTTCCCTGCTATCAGTCTGTTTTGAAGTCAGCAGTTTTTAGCCGTTGAGATGGCTAAACATTAGGCTGATTAAATTTAAAACTTTCCTCAATATAAGGAGCATTCAGTTTTATGACCAGCACCACAACGGCATCACTACTGTATTTTAATGGTTCCGATGATAAGATTGATGTTGGCTACAACAATGAGTTAAATCCCCAAACTTTCACAATTGAAGCTTGGGCTTTATCCCTCACCTCAAATACAGGAATTGAACGTTCTGTATTAACTTCCCGTCCCGATAGTTATCGGTGGGGGTATATGTTTTATCAAGCTTGTGTTCAAGATAATTGGGAATTATGGCTGTTATCTCCGAATGGCAATTATCAAAAAATTCGCGGGCCAAAAGTTCAAGCTAACGTCTGGACTCATTTAGCCGGGACTTTTGATCCCAGTTCATCCGTAGCACGGTTATATATCAATGGTCAGCAAGTCGCTCAAGAAACCGTAGTCCATCAACCCACCGCGCCGACAGGTTCTAGCAGTCGCAATATCTTACGCATTGGAGCAGGTTCTACCGAGTCGGGGTATTGTGTTGGGGGAACTTATTTCTTTAATGGTTATATTGATGAAGTTCGCATCTGGAATACCGTTCACAGTGCACAAGAAATTCAGGCGAAAATGAATCAGCGCCTCACGGGTCAAGAAGCGAATTTAGTGGCTTATTGGCGGTTAAGCAATATTTCTGGAGCCCAAGTTCCTGACCTCACAGGTCATGGTCATAATGGCAATATTTGTAAAGGTTCTATGGGTGCTAATATTATTAACCCACCCTTTACTCCTCCGTCCACTCCCGCGCCCACACCCGCCCCAACTCCCGCCCCAACTCCCGCCCCAACTCCCGCCCCAACTCCTGTTCCCACACCCCCACCCGCTCCACTGTTCGGTCAATTTGAAGTGCTGAGTACCTCAGAAATTGGTTATAATTTCACTAATACTTATGGTCGGGATCTGACTGTTTTCTTTACCCCATCAGGAGAATGGAAACCTGCCTATTTCCTACCCTACTATACCCCCGCAGGCGCACCGGGTTTTCCCTATCAAGAATATATGGTTTATCCCCAAAATACCTCCTTTGCGCTGTTAGCCATTGACCTAGAAACCAATACGGTTTTAGCCGAAATTACGGGCACAACTCAATTAGTCATTAAAGCCGGACAAACAATTGCTTTCCGCATCAATGATGTGGTGGGTTGTTATGCGGATAATTATGGGGCTTTTACTGTTCAATGGTTAGCCACTTAGGTTAATTTTCAAACATTAAAAGTGAAGAGTGAGGAAACCCAAAAAAGATTTTATATGAAATCCCATGATGAAGGCTACAGATGATCCCCCCAACCCCCCTTAAAAAGGGGGGAGATGTGTAGCAAACATTTAAAGATTTCAGATTATTTCCCATTCTTCTGCTTCCTAAAACGCATTTTTCACTTAATTCAGAATACAAGGAGAATCAGCAAATGGTTGTTGAATTGCAATTCCGCACGCTATTAAATGGTCAAACTTTTGGAACCGGAACCTTTAGTTATAACGGACAATATGCACCGGGTACTATTCTACATCAAGGAGATTTAATTTCCTTTACTTATCAGGATGAAATTGTTGGATCATTTGACTTAAGCCACTTAGCAAATTTTGATTTTGTCTATCAAAGCGTTGACACAATTTGCGCTTTTAATATTATTGTCGCATCTGGGGATCGGACGCGATCGCTAACAGCCGGCCCCGCCCAACCCCACCTGACCCGACCCGGAACATCGGCCGATGTCGCCAAACCCCGTTCTCAAGTCGTAGAATTAGAATGGCCGACTCCTAAAACTCCCACGCCAACTCCAGTTCCCACACCCCCACCCGCTCCACTGTTCGGTCAATTTGAAGTGCTGAGTACCTCAGAAATTGGTTATAACTTCACAAATACTTATGGTCGGGATCTGACTGTTTTCTTTACCCCATCAGGAGAATGGAAACCTGCCTATTTCCTACCCTACTATACCCCCGCAGGTGCTCCGGGTTTTCCCTATCAACAATATATGGTTTATCCTCAACAGACATCCTTTGCACTGTTAGCAATTGACCTACAAACCAATACGGTTTTAGCCGAAATTACGGGCACAACTCAATTAGTCATTAAAGCCGGACAAACAATTGCTTTCCGCATCAATGATGTGGTGGGTTGTTATGCGGATAATTATGGGGCTTTTACTGTTCAATGGTTAGCCACTTAGGTCAACCCTAATCTAGTTTTTGCATTCTTTCATCTTGTGAAGAAAAAGAAAACTAGATCGCGGGGATTAAATTTTAATTTCACAGGAGATTCAATGGCAACACTTTAAAAGAATAATTCTTGATTGATAACGGTTAGTAGGCTCTAGTACAATTCTGTATTAACAAGAGCTATTGTCTTGATTAAACAGGATAAAGTTGTTCTGGAATTTAATTAAAATTCGTAACAATTATTGATTATTTCTCTTAAAGTGTTGGCAACATTTTCGGCTTGATTTAATATAATAAGGGAATCTACTCATCCGATGCGATCGCTCACCATTAGAACAGTAGAATGTCCCCCTTTTAAAGCAAGCCCATCTACAAGTTCCACTCAACCCTGTTCTGGAACTGTGGAATTAGAATAGTCAACTCAGAAATCCCCCCATTATTCACACCAAAACAACAGAATATATCCCAAAATATAGATCTTTTGTTTTGCTATCTATGCAGAAAAAATTTCAATTGAATTGAAATCAATATGAAATCCCCTGCTTAAATTGTAAGTCTTCGTTCCCGTCTATCCATTCATTAATAATTAGGAGTAAAAACCGATGTCTGCTGCCGCAAACTGGCCTTTTCCCTTATCTAATACTAACGATTTAGTCAGCTTGTTAAATTGGCTGTATCTTCAAGGACAACGGGATTTTCCCTATAGCTATCTGTATGAAGCTAACCTCGCTAATGCCAAACTTCCGTCAGTTAATCTTAGCTTTTCTTATTTGTACAAAGCGAATTTGTTAGGCGTTGATTTGATGGCAGCTAACTTAGGTTATAGCTTTTTTGCCTATAGCTACTTAGGCTATGCCAACCTCAGCCATGCCTATTTAGGGTGTGCTTATTTAGCTTATTCCAATCTCAGTTATGCCAATTTAAGTTTTGCCAATTTGAGTCATTCTGATTTAAGCTTTGCAGATTTAAGTTATGCAGATTTAACCAATGCAGATTTAAGTTATGCGGATTTAAGTTTTGTGAATCTGACGGGCGCGAATCTCACCAATACCAAATTGACGGGTGTAACCATTATGGGAATTACACTCACCAATATTCAATTAGTGAACACTTATTTTGCCCACACCCAAGTCATTGCGAGTGGCAAATTTGAAGTTCCAGCTAACTCGGAAGATGGCGTCGCATTAATGAATAATAGTAGCCGTGATGCCTCCGTTAATATCACGCCATCAGGTTCGTGGAAAAACGGGCCAAATACAGCATCTTTCTCATCGGCAGGAGATGCTACTTATGCAAAAGCTGGAATGAAACATCCTCAAAATACAGCTTTTTCACTGTTAGCCATTAATCCCATTACAAATATAGTCCAAGAAATTTATACCCCAACAGTCATTCCGATTAAACCGGGCGAATCATTAATTTTCAGAATGAATGATGCCCCAGGAACTTACGGTAATAACGTTGGCAGTATAACTGTTAATTGATCAGAAGTTGGTCGCTAATTCAGGCATTATTCAATGGGGGAAATTAGCATTAATTTGTTATTTCCCCCTGAAACATAGGAAGCGAAATTACTTTGGTTTTAAAACCCAGTCAAACGATTACCTTTGTCGTCAATGACGTTCCTGTCAATGATGGCTATCAAGATAATACAGGACATCTCAGCATCACTTCTGTTGCACAGATTCCTTGAAATAGCAATCGGTTAAATTAGATAGGTGTTGGTTCTTTGAGCTAGTTAAATTTCAGCTTTTCCCCAACTCTTATCTCGGTTTATTGTTGCCTGTGTTAACTCAATTTAACTTAATCTCATTGGAGTTTATATTATTATGATCACTCACAATCCTAAAAGTCCTCTATTTCGCTTTGATGGTGATAACGACTATGCTGATATTCCCTTTAAAAACGAATTAACCCCACCTAATTTAACCGTTGAACTTTGGGTTTTACAAGTAGAAAAGTATAAATATTCGGCGGCGACCCTTCCCCTCATCAGCACAACCGAACGCCAAGAGTTAGGATATACCCTTGGGGAATATAATGCAGCCACCGGCTTACAGATGATCTTTCAAGTCGATACTTTGACCGAGCGTTATCCACTGTTTGTAAAAACCCCTTTACCCCTCAATGTTTGGACGCATTTTGCAGGGACGTATGACCAGAAATCCCAAATTTCCTGTTTCTATATGAATGGCGAACTCCTGCAAACTTATAATTTCACGAACACCCACTATAATCCACTTCAACCCCAGACCCCTGCAACTTCTAATATATTGCGCCTGGGAGGGCTAGTCAAAAAGTCAAAAGATGGGAAAAATCTTGTATTTTGTGACTTCAATGGATATATGGATGAAGTTCGCATTTGGGATGTGGCTCGTACTCAACAGCAAATTCAGGAAACCATCAATCAAGAATTAACCGGAAAAGAACCTAATTTAGTGGGATATTGGCGGTTTAGTAATCTTTCCGATAATAAAGTTCCTGATTTAACCGGGAAAGGTTTAGATGGCATAATTATTAAGAATGAGAATCCTGTCACACCTATACCCAAAACCCAAACTTTTGAGGCTGACATTAGCTCACAAGCGGGAGTGAACTTTACTAATACTTTTGCTCAGGAAGTTTCATTCAAAATTTCTGCGTCTGGAACCTGGAAACCCGCGAGTTGGGGTGAGTTAACCCCCGGAGGCTGGCCCGGTTTTGAATATCAAAGTCAAATGAAATATCCAAACAATACTTCCTTTGCTTTGTTAGTCGTTGATGTTGAAACTAACATGGTTTTAGCCGAATTAGGAAGCGAAATTACTTTAGTCTTAAAACCCAGTCAAACAATTGCCTTTGTTGTCAATGACGTTCCTATTTCTGAGGGCTATACTGATGGCTATAAAGATAATACGGGAAATATCAGCATCACTTGTACTGCACTGATTCCCTAAAATTAGGTTTCAGGTTTCAACTCTTGACGGTTAACTGTCAATACCCCTCTTCCCCTCCCCAACATTTCTCTATTTCAGAGAAACTCGCAGCACATCTTCTGGTATATTTTCAATTAAATAACCGTAGGCAGGGTGTTGTTGTTCTAGGGTAGCAGGAATAGGAGAAACAGAGGTAAGCAACCAAATTTCATCAAACTTGTTCCATAAATCTTGTAACTCTGGATGAATGGCACTGTCCGCAAAAAGATTCATCACAACTCCATAAATTGCCGTTAAATCTGATAATGTTCCTTGAACATAAATTTGCCCCCGAACAACGGCAGCATCTAACGATAACTTCCCCTGAATAATCGCCCTTAAGGTTTCAGCATCACTGCGAAAATCGTACTGTAGGGGCGAGGTTCCTTCCTCCCTGGTAATGGGTTCAATTTCAACTTGTAATGGTTCACCCCCATGGGCTTGCAATTGTAAAGGAATGCCGTCGAGTTCAATGAGGGCGGATTTGTCTGAAACCGCTAGGACAAAGTGATCCCAAGTTGACCCTCCCTGAGTGCGAATTTGGCAGACTAATTCCTCTAACCATTCCTTTAATTGTTGCTGACGTTCTCTCACAAAATCAACCATCTTTAGGAGTTAAAAATGAATTTTATTTAAACCGAAATCTAAGACCAACATAGCATAAAAATTAATCCAGTTAAACCCCAGTAATCCCTATTAGCTATTCAAATAGCAACGAGTGAGTAAGAACCCATGTTTGATAAAACGATTATTAATGAAGCCTTACAAAATTCCCGTTCTGCTATTGTCAGTAAAATTCAAGAGTTTGTCAATAGCAAACGTCAAGGTACAGGTGCTTATGAGCCTTTATATGATTTATTAACCGACTATCCCTTTCGAGTGGGAAAAATGCTCAGACCCACAATTTGTATTAGTGTCGCTCGTGCCGTTGGAGGAATAGGACAATCTGCCTTAGCAACGGCTGCCGCCTTAGAACTTTATCATAATGCTTTTTTGATTCATGATGATATTGAAGATGGCTCCGAATCTCGACGAGGAAAAGAAACATTACATTCTAAAATTGGAATTCCTCGTGCGATTAATGTTGGAGATGCAACCAATGTTTTAGCGGTGGGTTTATTATTAGAAAATTTATCATCCTTGGGAGTTACAAAAACCTTAAATATTCTTCATGAAATTGAAGTGATGGCACAACAATCCGTTGAAGGACAGGCAATGGAGTTAGATTGGGTAGCTGATAATACTGCCAATTTAACAGATCAAGATTATTTTACCATGTGCGTTAAAAAAACCTGTTGGTACTCGTTTATGACCCCTTGCCGGATTGGGTTTATTGTCGGAAATCCTAATGCTAACGCCAGCGCATTAGTCAAGCCTTTAGCCGATTTAACTCGATTTGGAATGCTCCTAGGAATTGCTTTTCAAATTCAAGATGATCTGTTAAATTTAATTGGAGAAATGGAAGCCTATGGAAAAGAAATTGGGGGAGATATTTATGAGGGAAAACGAACAGTGATGTTAAATCATGTTATTAGTCATAGTAATCCCGGAGAATCCAAAGAAATTCTTAAAATATTAGCAACTCCCAGAGAAGATAAAACTTCTGATCAAATTGAATCTATTTTGAAATTAATGCAAAAGTATGGCAGTATAGATCATGGTTGGTGTTTAGCTCGTTCTTATGCAAAACAATCCGCAGAACTATTTGAAACTCTTGATTTCCTGGAGGCTGAAACCCCCTTACGTTCAGAGGAAAAATTTATTTCCGAATATCATGACCGACGATTTTTAAAAGAATTGATTAATTATGTAATTTATCGCAATTTATAATTTACTAAAAAGAGGATATTATCATAATGAATTTAGATTTAAAACCCACTTCCGATTTCCCGATTTTAATTGAAGGTCAACCAGGATTAACCGTGATCCTGAAGTTATCTTGTTGTAATGAACGCTCAGAAACCTTATTAATTCGTCCAATTTTAGAAGATGGATTCACCGATAGCCAACAAGTTGTATCGTGCCATTATCAAGTCAATCCAGCCTATCTTTATTTATTGCCCAAAAAAGCGGAAAATCTAATTTTAACCTTCCAAATTCCAGAAACTATTGCTGATCAAAATTCGGTGAAAATCGGGTTAAGATTTCCAGGGATAGAAGCAGAAGCGATTCCAATTCTAATTACTTTGGTATCCCCTCAACCTAGTTCTGAAACCCGCTCACCAGCTAACTCAATTGAAAAGTCTCTCAAAGTGATTTTTCCTTTTTCTGATCAAAATCTTCTACCCTCAACTCATCTTTCCCCTCAAAAAACAAGTATAATGGGGAAATTTACATCAAGATTAATGGATTTAGATACAATCCCTTCTCGTTGGTTAATCGTTGAAATCTTAACTCTTTTAGCAATCATTGGAGATGATTATTCTCAAACCAAACCAGGAAATAAAACCCTTCAAGATCTTGAAAAAACAGTCTTTTTTCAACAAGGTGTAACAGCATTTAATTCGGGCGGTATTCCTCAATGGATGCTGATCACTTTATCTACAATTCAAACCTATTTAGGTCAAAAATTTGTATTAGAACTTTGGGAACAGTGGTTATACAGTTTAGGATCAACCGATTTAGAACATGAAAAAAATCCAGAAACTATTTTAATGTCTCCCCTGTTCCCTTCCCCTTGGATTTCTCAACAAAACAACCAAACAGAACGCTGGTTTTCTAATATTATTTTAGGCTTAAAACAAATTAATCCGTCTTTTTCTGAGCAATTAGAAACCTTGATTTCTCAAACTTCAAAACCGCCAAAAAATCCAGCTTTTGGGCTAGGTTTATTGCCGTTTATTAACCCGAAAAATAATCAGGAAACCCCCATAATTACACCCGAAAAAGATATCACTTTAATCACAGGATTATCAAGTTTTGATATCTTACCTGCTCGTTGGCTGGTGGTAGAATTGCTTTTCATGATTGCTGCTCAAGGAAATCAGTATTCAACGGAAAAACTGGGAATAGAATTGAGTTCTAAACTGCAACGTACCCGATTTTTCAAAAATGGGATTCTGGCTTTAGCTTCTGCACAATTTCCCCGATGGTTAATCGTCACCCATCAAGCAGCATCAGCCTTTCATACTGATACCGGAGGAACCTTAGAAACCCAAGGATTACTTTATTTTTGGGAAAAATGGTTATGGAGTTTAAATTCTCAGCCATTACCCAATCTTGTGAATTATCATACCTTAACAGAAACCTTAATTCAAAACAATGGAATGGATGTTGAAAAATGGTTCCTTGATCTGATTCTAGGATTGGCTTTAATCTCACCTAGAATTTCAGCATTTATTCAGACTTTAGCCGAGATATCGCCTATTATTTCCCCACAACCAACAATTGTTAAAACTCCCTCAGAAGATATTCTTAATTCTAATCTATCTTTACAACGATGACTTTAGATCTTTCATTGATTAACCAGATTGAATCTTTGCGAATTCCTTTAGATAATCCAGAATCTCCTTTAGATTGGAAAGATTGGTATCATTATATTCTGATTCATCCTGAAACCGGGATGCGAATTCTAGTGAATATCACCCTTATGGGTAGACCCCAACGGGGAGAAATTCAAGTCAGTTTGATTATTAATAGTCCCAATGCTTTATTACCCCCTTCCCTACAAACAAAGGATTTAATAGCGACCTTTGCTACGACTGTTGCTATTCCTTGGAAAGCTAATGATGTTTGTTCTCAACCCTTAGAAATTCAAGCAAAAGGAGTTCATTTACAAATTCAGGGAGAACAATCAAAAATTCAAGTTCAGGACAAGCGATCGCAACTTTCTATTGAGTTTCAAACCCAAGTTAAAGCCACTCCTTTATTAGTGACCGAAGATGCTAAATTTGGCAGTGGTTTTATCGGTTGGGGGTTAATTCCTGGCTTAGAAGTTTTAGGCAAATTCAACATTTGTGAAACTCAATTTAACTTAAATTCTGATTGGTTGTGTTATCACGATCGCAATTTTGGCCGTTTTCGTTGGGGGGAAGATATCGGTTGGGAATGGTTTGTAATTTTTGCCCAAACCGAAACTAAAATTCCCCTAACCCTAATCTTAGACTGGAGAACAAATAAAACCCATACTCAAGGCGGTTTACCTTATATTTTTATTTATCAAAATCATCAGTTAAGTAAAATCTTTTTAGGGGAAACATTACGCCTAAATTGGCAGTGGTCAACGGTTCCCTATCAACCTTTACGTTTACCCGGAGTTATGGCATCTTTATTTAGCGATCGCGTCTTAAAAATGCCCCAAAGTTTAAAAATTGAAGCTGAAGATGAACAGGATCATTTGTTTTTAAATCTTAACTTTGATGCTACCCTAGAATTGATTGTTCCTGATAATCAATCCCGTCAATATACTTTTATTGAAGAACTCTCAGGGCCCGTTGAAACCCGCCTAAAAATTAACGAAACCCAATTAATAGGTCAAGGATTTGTTTATGCAGAATATGTGCAGTAAACGTGTGGAACAGGCATCTTGCCTGTTAAATCGGGTGTCTGGTTCTAGCTAATATGAAATCCCATTATGAACGCTACAGATGATCCCCCCAACTCCCCTTAAAAAGCAGGTGGTTTTCATTTTCTCTCAAAAACCTCTGTGACCTAACCCCCCAACCCCCTTCCCTATTAGGGAAGGGGGAGTAATTAATAATTTTTGATGTTTAATAGTAATAATTAGTCCCCCTCTCCTTGCAGGAGAGGGGGTTAGGGGGAGAGGTCATACAAATTTTGGGAGAAAATGAAACAGCCCTGGCTTAAAAAGGGGGGAGATGTGCAGCATACATTTAAGGATGGAATATAACAATAATATTGTTGATTTCTCAAATCTATTCCCCTAACACCCAATTGAACAGGCAAGATGCCTGTTCCACACGCCCGACACCTATTAACGCGAATTAAAATAGGTTTCCAGGACATCAACGGCTTTGCAGTTTCCCTGTTCAACTTGGATATAGTTGCTGACTTCAGCCACACGGGTAGCATAACTTGGATCACCTAATAACATTTTCAGTTCTGCTAAAACCGTAGACGCTTGATAAAGATGGCGGTCTAATGTTCGCCCAACCCCCATTTGTACAACTCGCGTTGCATTGTCGGGTTGATCATAATGATAAGGAATGACTAACATCGGATGCCCTGCTCGTAAGGCTTCCGCCGTTGTTCCCATACCCCCATGATGGACAATAGCCGCGGCGAATGGAAAAATATCGGCATGGGGTGAGTAGTCAATGGCGATGACTCCTGGGGGTAAACCCAAGGCGTTCAATTGGTGTGCCGCTTTTCCCATCATCAAAACAGCCCGATATCCTAACTTTTGGGCGGCTATCATCCCCTGTTCATAAAAATTCCCTGGAGTTAAAACAGCCGTTGACCCCAAGGTAAATATAATCGGAGGTGGCCCAGCGTGCAAAAACTCTTGGAGTTCTGGGGATAACCCCGACTCAGAATTTTGACGGTAAAAGGGAAAACCCGTAATTTGGGTTTGTGGGGGCCAATCAGGTTGGACACTGGCAAAGGTTTGGGAAAATAAACCCAACACCAGAGGTGCAAATTGTCCTTCAAACAAAGGATCAAATCTGGCTTCTAACCCTAATTCTGCTTGTAATTGTTCCAAAGGCGCACTCCAAAGTCGCATATTGCAGCGAAACAGACGCAGCAAAGAATCCCTAGCCACTACGGCCATTGCTTTTTCATAGCAAGATTGAGTGCTTTTTTCCGGGGGGACATCATAGGCAGACATCAAAACACTGGGAGATAAAATTGTAGAAACCCAGGGAATTCCTGTTTTTTCAGCAACTAAAGAGGCGACTAATGTTAAGGGATGGGTTAAGAGTAAATCTGCTCCTTGTACTGCATTGATTAAGTCAGAATAACTGGTGCGTAAATAGGGCATTAATAAATAATTGATAATGTATTCCATCCCCCGTTGGGAGTCCATCATCATCGATAAAAATTCTATCTCTCCGGGCTCTTGGGGCAAACCATTGGGTCTGAGGAGACAAAACTCTATTCCGGCTGTTTCAATGGTTTTTTGATATTGTTCACAGGTGGCAATGCGGGCGGAATACCCTCGATTTTGCAATTCTTGAGCCAGTGCCATATAGGGATATAAATCCCCCAAAGACCCAAAGGTTGCTAAAACAATTGTTTTTCCTGAACCGTTGGAAGTTTGATGTTTTAATCGTCTGTCCATTAGATTACAGTTATAAATATCTGATTTTTAATCGCACTCAGAAGCCGAGTTTCTGAATCATAATCTCTTAGATAACAACTAGAAACCCGGTTTCTCAAGTCCTGAAACGATTAATTTTAAACGGTACAAATTTGGCTTAAGGTTGCGACAAAATTCGGATAAGAAATTCCGGCTGCTTCTGCTCGGTGAATGGTGGTTTTTCCTTGAGCCGTTAAACCAGCGATCGCTAAACTCATGGCAATTCGATGATCCGTATCGCTATCAACTTCTGTTCCCGTTAACGGGAAACCTCCGGTAATTTCTAAGCCGTCGGAACGTTCAGTAATCTTCGCCCCCAGTTGGCTCATTTGAGTTGCCATTACGGTAATGCGATCGCTTTCTTTTACCCGTAATTCTTCTGCATCTTTAATAATCGTTTTCCCTTCTGCAAATGCCGCAGCCACCGCTAAAATCGGGATTTCATCAATTAATCTAGGAATAATATCCCCGCCAATTTCACAAGCTTTTAACGTACTATATTTAACTCGAATATCCGCCACAGGTTCCCCCGCCACAACCCGTTGATTTTCTAATTCTAAATTCGCCCCCATTTTTTCTAAGGCTTCTAATATTCCTGTGCGAGTGGGGTTGACTCCAACATTTTCTACTACTAATTCTGACCCTGGAACAATTGCCGCCGCCACTAACCAAAACGCCGCCGAACTAATATCCCCCGGAACGACAACGTGCTGACCGTGCAGTTCTGCTGGCCCATTAACAATTACACTAAAAGTATCAGGTTCAACGGTTAAATTAGCCCCAAAAGCTCTTAACATTCGTTCACTATGATCCCGTGAAAGAGCGGGTTCTGTTACTATTGTTTCTCCTTCCGTCATTAACGCAGCTAATAGAATACAGGATTTCACCTGCGCCGAAGCAATGGGGGAAAAATAATGAATGGGACGTAAAGCTTGACCTTGAACCGCTAAAGGTGCGTAAGACCCCCCTTGACGACCCCAAATATTAGCTCCCATTTGTTGTAAGGGTTTGGTAACACGGGACATGGGACGACGAACTAAGGAACTATCCCCGGTAACAGTAAAAAATTTTCCAGGGTGGGAAGCGAGAATTCCTAACATTAACCGTAGGGTTGTACCGGAATTTCCCGCATCTAAAACTTCAGTGGGTTCTTGAAGATTACCCAGTCCAATACCTTTGACTTCTACCCGTTCTGAATTTAACTCCGAAATTTCCGCCCCTAAGCAAGTAAAACATTGGGCGGTACTGCGGGGGTCTGCTCCTAACAATAAGCCTTCAATGGTGGTGACACCCTTTGCTAACGCCCCTAACATTAAGGCTCGATGGGAAATGGACTTATCCCCAGGAATGCGAATTCGTCCTTGTAACGATAAGCCCGATTTTGGGGGTTGTATTGTTAATATTTGCTCAGTTTCTGTATTTTCAGTTGTTACGATAGTCCCTTGCATTTTATGATTTGAGATAAGGTAAGGATTGCCTTAGTTATCCTACCGCTTTCTCGACTCTAACCCAATTAGAAACATCGAGAATTTTATCCTATATGAGATGACTTATGTTAACACACTATCGTGTGCCCGTGAGTCTGTCGTTAGTATCGATAGACTTGCCTATTCGTTCTTTAGTGGAAGGATCGGCAACCCTGTATCAAAAGGATCGAGACCAGTTTCATTTATTGTTACATGAACCTGCATTAGCGGAATGGGAGTCTGATTCTTTTCCGCCAAAGAGGATTCTTCCGGCCCAAAAACCCCGTCTATTGTGGTTAGAGGTTTCTCCCTATCGGGCTGTTATGACCATGCAGGGTCAGGGAAAATACAGTTATCGTCACCTCTGGCAACAGGGAATGTATGGCTTAAGTCGATATTATCTACAAACGGATTTACAAGCAATGGCAAGTCAACTTCGTCTGCGGAATTTTACCCGTCAGTTAGAGTTAGTCGGGCATCCTCTACCGGAATATATGCGTTTAGAATACGAACTTTGGTCAGAAAATGTACAAATGGGTCGTTATGTTTTAAGTTTAGAAATTCATCATTAGGGGGTTTCGGGTTTCGGGTTTCGGGTGTCAGGTTTCGGATGCTGGAGAACGAGTCCCCTGTAGAGACGTTGCATGCAACGTCTCTACAGGGGGGGATTTGTAGCATTCTTTTCGGAATTTCATATTAGTTTTACTTCAGCTAAAGTTGGTCAAATTTTCAAATATTAATTATTTTCTTTTTCCTCATTATTCTACAAATACATCAAGATTTGCCATATTACTTGGTTGATGAAAAACTATGGGAAGCCATTAAAGATATTATTATTGAAGAGTCAGGCAAAAAGTTTGATGAGTTAAATAACCCTGGTAATTCAAAAGGCAAAAAATCTCAATCTTCTGAAGATAATAGTAGGAATCAACTTCGTCAAGTCTATGATGATTATATTAAACACTTAGCTATATTAGAGAGTTGGTATGACAAAAAAATGTTAATACTAGAGGCTTCTTAGTCGATATAGCATTTCCCAATAGGTTGTAATATTTGATTGTAGGGGTTGGGTTTTCCAACCCTCTAGGTAAGCTATTGAATGAGGGCTTGATTCAGTAGGCTAGACGGATGAAGCGATCAGATTCTCCGCTTATTAATTCTCTGTTTAAAGCTTAATTTGCCAGAAAAATAACGGACTCAACTTCTGAGTATTGGGGATGATCCGATATAATAACTTTCAAGTTTTTTCATCTACTTCTGCCAGTGAATTATTCAGTGTGAGTTGGAGTCCCGACACCCAAACCATCGCTTCTGGGAGTGATGACAACACTATCAAGTTGTGGTCTTTTGATTTAGATCAATTAATGGTATCGGCTTGTGAGTGGATGAAGGATTATCTGGAGAATAGTTCAAGTGTCAGTGAAGAGGACAGATGTTTGTGTGAGGGGGTGAGAGTGAATCCGCAACCGTGAGAAATTAAGTGATAGTCAGTCTCAATCCGTTGTCTAAATGTATTAAAATCCAATTCATCGTTAGATAAAGTTTTAAGTTTAATCAATCAGGAGAATTTCCAAATGATCGGAGGAACACAAGGGGCGGTGATGGAATCTATTGCACCCCCTAATCTGATGTTACAGGTGTCTGGAGTCAATGTTTATTATGGGGAAAGCCATATTTTACGCGATGTGGATTTAAGCGTTGCACCTGGAGAAATGGTGTGTTTAATTGGACGGAATGGTGTGGGCAAAACCACCCTTTTAAAAAGTATTATGGGGTTACTCAAACCTAAAACAGGGGAGATTTATTTTCAAGGTAAACCCCTGAATAAAGTTTCAACGGATAAACGGGCTAGATTAGGGATTGGTTATGTTCCCCAAGGGCGGGAAGTGATTCCCCGTGTCACGGTGAAAGAAAATCTATTATTAGGGTTAGAAGCATTACCCGAAGGACGAAAAGGAAAACCTGAAATTCCAGAAGAAATTTTTGAGTTATTTCCCGTTTTAAAAACCATGTTATCTCGGATGGGAGGAGATTTAAGCGGCGGACAACAACAACAGTTAGCCATTGCAAGGGCGTTAATGGGAAGACCCCAATTATTAGTGTTAGATGAACCCACTGAAGGGATTCAACCCTCGATTATTTTAGAAATTGAAGCCGCAGTTCGACATATTATCGAAACAACGGGAATTTCGGTTTTATTAGTGGAACAACACTTACATTTTGTCCGCCAAGCTGACCGTTATTATGCCATGCAAAAAGGCGGAATTGTCGCTTCGGGTGCTACAAAAGATTTAAGTCAAGAAGTGATTCAGCAATTTTTAGCTGTGTAAATGTTGACTATATAGCAAGTCTAAATCAGTTGTACATCAGACTTAAAATCTAATTCCTCGTAGGGGCGAGGCGCGCCTCGCCCCTACTATAATCCTTAAAATTTGTTTAATTTCCCAAAAGTTACAGAAGAGGGATTATGTTTATTGTTGTTAATTATTTCTGCGGATAGCTGCCTCAATTTCTTCTGGATGAGTATCAGCATAAATCCAAGCATTGACTAAATTTTCTGCTTTCAAATGAGGAAAATCTTGTAAGATTCGAGCATCAGAAGCACCATTTCGGCGATAATTGATCAATGACCAAACAGGGATACGAGTGTTAGCAATTCTAGCATCCCCACCGCACACCCCAGGAGTTTTTTCAATTCCTTGCCAAACATTACTTAAACTTTGGACTAGCAATTGAATAGCCTGTGCTTTTTCCGCTAGACTTAAGGCCAGCAGTTGAGGTTCTAAGTCTTTTAGAGTCATGTTACTGCCTCCTTTATAATTAGGGTGGATCTAGTTAAGAGTTTAACATCTAGCTTTCCAAATTCCCGTTTTAGTCTGGGTTTTTCCATAAATATCTGTTTAATTTGTAGTTACAGAACATGAGTCAATTATCAGCAATCAACCTCGGTCGTAAAATTAACTCTCGATGGGTTTGGCGAGGGGTTAATTTGGCTTTATCCCCTGGCGTTTCTTTAGGTTTAGTCGGGGCGACAGGAACCGGAAAAACACTCTTATTAAGGACATTAGCGGGGTTAGATCCTGTTGATGAAGGTGAAATTAAACTGGGAAATCGCCCTTTAAACCAATGTTATATGCCTGAATATCGTTCTTTTGTGATTTATCTGCATCAACGTCCTATTCTATTAGAAGGAACTGTCGAAACCAACTTAAAAAGCGTTTATACCCTATCCGTTCATCGACAAAAATCTTATAATTATCAACGGGTAGATAATTGGCTTTTAGATATCGGGCGATCGCCTAATTTTCTCCAACAATCTGCTCAAAATTTGTCGGGGGGTGAAACTCAACTGGTTGCTTTAATTCGCGCCTTACAACTTGATCCGTTAGTGTTATTATTAGATGAACCAACGGCATCTTTAGACCCCAGAACAACTGAACAAGTCGAGTCCTTAATTCAACGCTGGTTAACTGAAAACCCTGAACGCGCTTGTATTTGGACAAGCCATGATTCTAAACAATTGCATCGAGTAACTCAAGTTCAACAAGAATTATTTCCTGCCCATTAATTATATCAAATTTACCTAAAAATGTCTAGTTCTTATATTCCAATTAGTTTAGAACAATTAGCCTTATCGGTTTTATTTATTCTGATTAATATTGTCCTATCGTTAGGACTGCGATTAGGTCTAGCGCGAACCTTAGTGATTGCTAGTGTGCGAATGGTGGTGCAGTTATTATTAATTGGATATGTCTTAAATTGGTTGTTTACCTTATCCCATCCTGTCCCGATTATTGTCTTAGCAATGGTGATGACCACTATCGCCGGAATTTCCAGTGTAAATCGTACCTCTCGTAGATTTGCCGGAATTTATTGGCGAAGTTTATTATCGGTTTTTATTTCCTCATTTTTGATTACTAATTTAACAACCTTTGGCATTATTCAAGTTCAACCTTGGTATGATCCGCAATACTTTATTCCCCTCTTAGGAATGGTATTAGGAAATACCTTGACAGGAATTTCTTTAGGATTAGATCGATTCATGGAATCTTTAGTTAATCAACGTCAAAAAATTGAAACTTTATTAGCATTAGGCGCAACTCGTTGGGAAGCAACCCATGAAGAAGTTCAAGCGGCGGTTAGAACTGGAATGATCCCGATGATTAATTCAATGATGGTAATGGGAATTGTCAGTTTACCGGGTATGATGACGGGGCAAATTTTAGCAGGAGCAAGTCCATTAGATGCAGTACGATATCAGATTATTATTATCTTTGCGATCGCCTCAGCAACAGCATTAGGAACCTTGGGAGTTGTGTTATTAGCATGGCTTTCTCTGCTAAATTCTTCTCATCAAATTTGTTTAGATCGCTTAATCAAGCAAGACATTTACTGATTCAATCTATGCCTTTAGATAGATTTATTGTATTGAATTATTTTCTCATTTATATCCAATGATAGAGGGAAAATAGCTTTATCTATTATTAGATATAATGAAAGTTTTTACATTTTGTAAAACCTTGCAACCCTATCTTAGGAATCATTATGAATACCCTCAAAACCCGCGACTTAAATCAATTACGCCTTTTGCTGGTCGCAGATAATATATCGCGGAAAATGGGTGGTGAAGCCGGAAAAAATCTGTATTATTTGCAACTTTTTCAGGAACGGAATGTTGATGTGCATATTATTTGTCATGCACGAGTTCGCGAAGAACTTCAGGAGGAGTTGACAGAAGCAGAGTTTAAAAGAATCCGATTTATTGAAGATAGTCCTTTGCAAAGTAATCTTTGGAAAATAACTCAACAGTTACCTCCTCGTATTCAAGTGGGAATGATAGAACAATTGATCCGCCTGAATACTCAACTTCGAGCTAGAAAACTAGCCAAGCAAATCATTCAAGAACACAACATTAACCTTGTATTTGAACCCTCTCCGATTACCCCAAAAGGCATTAGTTGCTTGTACGATTTAGGTGTACCTGTTGTGATTGGGCCATTATCAGGAGGGTTAGATTTTCCTCCAGCCTTTCAATACATGGATGGGTCAAAAACCCGGACAACCGTTGAGTTGATCAAAAAGTATTCTGAGTTTATTCATCAATTATTGCCAGGAAAACTAAAAGCTGATACTATCATTGTCGCCAATTCCCAAACTAAAGCGGCTTTACCAAAAGGTTGCAAAGGCAAAATTTATGAAGTCATTGAATGTGGAGTCGATTTAGAGATTTGGAAACCCAAAACCTATACTCAGCCTGATTCAAATCAACCCATTCGCTTTATTTATATCGGACGATTTGTAGACTGGAAAGGAGTACAATTTTTACTCGAAGCTTTTAAAATTGTATCCGAACAAACTCCTGCTGTTTTAGAATTGGTTGGAGATGGAATATTACGACCTCAATTACAAGCCCAAGTCGAACAATTAAACCTTCAAAATAAGGTTCATTTTCACGGTTGGATGAAACGGGAACAGATGGCTACTTTTATCCGTGAGTGTGATATTTTTGTATTGCCTGCGGTACGAGAAGCGGGAGGAAATGTCGTATTAGAAGCGATGGCATCTGCGTTACCCGTCGTGGTTGCCAATTGGGCTGGGCCAGCTAAAACAGTAGACTCCAGTTGTGGAATTCTCGTAGACCCCTGTTCTAAAGCCGGGTTTATTCAAGGGTTAGCCGATGGGATGCTGCGGTTAGCCAACTCCCCCGAATTGCGGTTTCAAATGGGTCAAGCCGGAATAAAACGGGTGAAACAGCATTATTTTGATTGGGATGCAAAATGCGATCGGATTTTAGAAATATTCCAAGAAACCCTTCATGATTATGGTGCTGTCACTGAGGAGATCACCCCATTAAAACCTACATACAGACCTAAAATTTCTTCAGTGACTTAAGAAATGCCTTGTCAAATAAATATTAGGAATTTGAGATAATTTAAGTGCCATAGGCATCACCTCAAATTCCTCTTTATTTTTAGATAAAACAACTTCATCCCCAAGACAAACTATAATAAACCGTCCATTTCTAAGTCTTCAATAATTTGTAATCCTCGCGGATCACCGACTCTTAATAAAGAGGATTTAGCATCATCTTTAACCCCCATATCTGCATCTTCTTCCAACGCTTCAATTAAGGCATCAATCGCCACAGCATAAACAACATTGGAAGGCAGTTCTCGACATAATTGTCCTAACGCCCAAGCACAATTACTTCTAACCGCCGCGATGGGGTCTTGACGCATCGCTTCAATCATGGGGGGAATAGCTCGGATCACAATCTCATAACCGACTTTCGCCATTTGACCAAGAGAACTCGCCGCCCACAAGCGTACCGCCGGAATATCAGTTTTTAGGGCATCTAGTAAGGGTTCTAAGGCTCTGCGATCGCCACAGGTTCCCAAGGCCCAAACAATGCCTTTACGGACATAACCATTCCAGTCGCGGTTGAGTTGTTCAATTAAAGCTTCAACGGCTTGAGAATTAGAGTTGCGCCCTAAAGCATAGGCGACACTCACCCGCACGAGGGGGCAAGCATCCTGTAATAAACCAATCAAATCAGGAATAGCACGCCCGTCCTGAATTTCGCAAAATGCCCGTGCTGCGATCATCCGCCCTTGGGATTCCGGTGATCTTAACAACAGCAACATTTCCTCTGGATCAGGTTTGGCCACTTCGCCATCATCCAACTGATCCAAAGGACTCTCTAACGGGTCTTGGGTATTGATTACGCTCAGTTCTTCATCCTCCATATCATTAATTTACAACAAGTTGTCACCGTTGATGTTGATTGAGTCATTAGAAGTTGGCTGTTTTCTAACAGCACGGGCAATGAGAGGCGCTTTCTTTTCCAGTCCTTCGAGTGTAATTTCACCCGCTAAATAGCAACGATACCACTCACGCCGTTGACGGATCACTCGTTCATCGTCCCGCAAGTGCAAACGTTCTAGGGTAAATGCTGCTCGTTCGAGTTCTTCTGGAGGAACTTGATTTGTTAACACTAACTGAAGAGAAGGAAGAATAATTTCAAACCAATCATCTCTAACTTGAAAAGGATCAAGCACTTGATCATCTAAGGTTTGGTTGCTGCTATTAATCCAACCTGAAGCATAGCGGTAATTGCTCCATTCATAAGCCAAATCAGGGTAATTATCACAACACAAATAATGATCTACTGTGCCAACAGGTTCGTACATGACTGAATAGCCACAAAGATTGCTAAAACCATCCGCTAAATGATGCTTGAAAGGTGTCCAGTAATCTTTCGGTCTTTTTTTATCTGGATTTTTGGCTAACCAACTCTCTCCAGGTTTCCGAACTTGTTCATCAAAATCTGGGGGTTTAGGAAGAGAGTTAAATTTAATCATCCTTGACTCGCCTCCATTTTAATAATCCAACGCGGCCAGAAGGGGTCATGTCCAGGGAGAAGTTGCATCAGTTGTTGATGAATTTGTTCTGAGGTTTGTAGATAATCTGGAAAAGCATTCATATTATCACGACGCATCCAGGCTTCGGCTGCTTCGATCGCTTTTTCAGCTTCTATAGAACGAGCTTGCTTTAAACCAAATATATCAGAAGTTAACCAACCAATTGTATCTCCTTGTTTACACCAGGGAATTTCATGAAGAGTGACTTCTTGTGACTCTAATTGAAATAGAAATAGTCTGTCTGTTTCTTCATCAAAAATAGGTTCTACAGATGCCAGAACCAGAGGAGAATGAGTGGTGACTAAAGCCTGTATTTTGGTCTGTTCCTGTAACCCGGTTAAAACTTTGAGAATGGCGGGTAAAATTGCACGTTGCCACCGGGGGTGGAGATGAGATTCAACTTCATCCATTAACAAAACGATTTGATCGAGAGGAGATTGGTTTCGCAGTTTAGAAGCTTGGGTGTGTTCATACCACGTCCACACTAGCAAATAAGCTAACCCTAAAATACGCTTCATCCCGGCTGATGCGTAGATGATAGGAACATTACCGTAAGGAAGATTGATTGTCGGAATATCACGAATGTCTTCAACAGAAACCCGCGTGGGTTCTCCCGGTTCTATCCATTCACCTGGATGGGGAGAAAGTTGTCTAATGACATCAGATAAGAGTTTAAATGTAGTTTGATCGGGCTGTTGTTGCCAACTCACCCAATCTTGAATTAAACCATTACATAAAACCTTTCCATTTGTTCTCAATCCATCCCAAAGTTTATTCGGGGTAAAGTTGTAAACCCTCTTGCGTTTGCGGGCTGGATCTAAAACGGAGAATCCGCCATTTGCATGGGCATAAATGACTAACCCTCTCAATTGGTAAGACATCTGAAAACTCCCCCATTTGAGAGTGGAGAAATCAAAATAACTGCGATCGGGTTTTGATTCTGTGCGATTGTTTAAATAGCAGGTAATTTCTGGAATTTGTTCCCTTTCCCGTTGAGGAAACGCAGGTCGATCTGCCCAACTTCCGGTGAGTACCCACCAAGCAATATCTAATAGAAAGGTTTTGCCTAACCCATTATCCCCTGTAAAAATGTTGAGTCTATCGGAAAGTTCTACATCCAATTCAGGGGATGGCCCGACTAGCTTAAGGTGAAGTTCTTTTAACATCATTTAACTCACGATAGAATCTTCTGCATCAACAAAGATTGAGGTTGATAGCCGAGTTTTTGATAGAGGTTGAGGGCGGGTTGGTTGTTGGTGAAGACTTGCAGGCTAATTTTGCGATCGCCTCGTTGCAGTGCCCACTCTTCCCCCCGCACCACTAACGCCGAACCAATTCCCTGTTTGCGGTGTTCTGGAGCCACATACAATAGAAAAATATGGGCTGTGCGTTCTCCATCTGCCTGATCAATGGCATTCCCTAACCACAAACACCCCACAGGTGAGGAGATTGAACCATCAGGATGTAATTGCTCTACCCACCATAAGGGGGTTTGAGGGGAGAAATACTGCTCAACGGTTTGGGTCAGATGACTTAAATCCTGGTTAGGAAACTGTTCCTTATAGGTACGATAGACAAACTTAAGCAATAACGCCCGATCCAACCGTGACCCTTGGCGCAGACTGTAACCCGGAATTAGAACCTCAGACACGGGGATTATTAACAGAAGATTGAGTTAATATCGGAGAACTTAGAATGGTACTGATGGGTGCAGGAGCCATCATATCTTCTGGGAGGAAAATTCTCGCACTGACGACAAACAGAGCGAAGAGAAATATTAAAACAACAATCAACGGGGCAATATATTGACGAAAGAAAGCCATATTTAGGATAACTCAGAGAAAACAGATAAACGGTATAGAAGAGATTTTTAGGTAGAGATGTGAAATATTCCGTCTCTACCTAATATTATCGAAACTTAAACTAACGCGGATATTCTTCCATTAACCCTCGAACTTGTTCTGCATGGTAGGAACTGCGGGTTAAGGGAGACGCAACAACTTGCAGAAACCCAATAGACTCGCCAAACTCTCGCCAAGCCTTAAATTGTTCTGGCGGAATAAACTCTACTAGGGGCAAATGTTTAGGACTCGGTTGTAGGTATTGACCCAAGGTTAAGATATCACAATCAACAGTCCGTAAGTCCTGCATGGTTTCTCGAACTTCTACATCGGTTTCACCCAGTCCCACCATAATTCCTGATTTGGTATAAACTTCTGGGGTGAGTTGTCGCGATCGCTTTAATAATTCCAAACTACGTTGATAATCTCCTTGAGGACGAACCCGACGATACAGCCGTTTAATCGTTTCGGTATTATGGTTGAGAACTTCCGGCTTTGCTTGTAAAATCAGTTCCAAAGCGTCCCAATTCCCACACAAATCAGGAATTAACACTTCAATGGTGGTTTGGGGAGATACAGCACGCACTTCTTCAATACACCGGACAAATTGAGACGCACCGCCATCGCTGAGGTCATCCCGGTTAACAGACGTGATCACCACATGATTCAAGTTCATGCGTCGTACTGCTTCCGCTAATCGTTCGGGTTCAGTCAAGTCAAGGGGTTGGGGTTTTTTCTCAAAATCAATATCACAGTAGGGACAGGCACGGGTACAAGCTGGCCCCATAATTAAAAATGTGGCCGTTCCGGCGTTGAAGCATTCTCCAATATTTGGACAGGAGGCTTCTTCACAAACGGTGTTTAAGCCGAGATCCCGCAAAATTCCTTTAACGTTTCCAACGCGCTCCCATTGAGGGGCCTTAACTCGCAACCAGTCTGGCTTGACAACCACGCGCTACCTTTTCCTAATTAACTTACATCTTGATTGATCGTAACTGATATTTTATGTGTTATACTACCTAATAATGTCTTGTTAAGACACCGGGATGTAGCGCAGCTTGGTAGCGCACCTCGTTCGGGACGAGGGGGTCGCAGGTTCAAATCCTGTCATCCCGATTTGATAATAAACCTGTTAACCCCTCATACCGAACGAGGTGCGCTACCACTTGCGTTACTTCCCGGTGTTGTATCTGGTTAGGTACTCTTCAAGGATACAAGATAGATACAAGTTTGACAGTAACCCTTCATATCACCTCTACCCTTACCTTGCCTGCTAACTTTTAGATTTGCTTCCCTTTGTATGTACATCTGGAAACAAACTTTACTTTTTGATGATCGTCAAAAATTTTCCCCCAATCCGTAAACTCAAAAGTTATCTTCCCGTTATACATACAATGGGAAGTATCACAAACTTTTAGACGAACGGTAAAAATTATGGATAAGTTAGACAACTTAGAGAAGGGTAGGATTAAACGGTATACGGGAGATGATGAGAAGGTAAGGACTACGTTATCGTTATCGCGCTCTACAAGGGAGTATCTAAGTCAGTATGGCAATGGTATGAGTGAAACTATAGAGTATTTGGTATGGCTACACAGTAAGGGTAAGGCGGGTTTAGTTACAGATAAGTTTGAGATGCTAAAGGATAGGTAATAAAAAAATTCGTTTAACGATTTTCGTTTAACGAAAATAGGAATCACAAAACAGAAAAACAAACTAAATAGCTTATTATACTGAATCAGTGTTACACTGATAGAGTAGTTAACACTAAACAGTAAATAATTATATGGCTAACTATAATCCTAATACTCAAGGGTTAAGTCAACCAAAATGGATCAATAAACCAGTGAAACCATACCGACTACCTGAACCTATAGCAGATGATGTCTTAACCTATGCTCATAAATTGGACAAGGGGGATGGCGATCACTCTACCGATTTAGACAATGTTATAGAGACACTAACTCAAGCGTTAACCCTACCTGCCAACAAAGGGGGGGCCATCAAAGCGGAAATTAAAAAGGTACTAGAGATACTGACAAAGGGTTAACCCAAAAACCTAACTAAACACATAATTTAACCAATGTAAGGGGATGCTAGTTTTCAGGTTTGAACCATCAGGAGACTGAAGCATAACTAAAACTTTCCCGTCGGGTAGAGTTTTAACGTCAGTGATCACCCAGGTTCTACCGTCAGCCATTCCAAATTTGAGCGAGTCTTCAAAGTAATAATTTTCGGGTAGTTTTAAGTCTACAACAGTACCTACAGCAATACTTTCAGCCGTCACAGATGTTTTATATTCTTCCTTATAGAAATGATCAGAAACATCTGTGACAGGTTCATCCTCTGCCATGTCCACTGTATCCCCTATCTCAACGTCCTCTCGTTCCCACTTCACATAGTCCTCTACTGGGTTGTTTAATTTTTCTAACTGTTCCTCTATCCGTCGCTCTATTGCATCTGTTAGGGCTTGCTCTAAATCGTTTAACGGTAGAACCTGATACCGTGTCAAAACATCCCCCTTATCTCTCAACTGTTTACGCCCCCAACTCAACCCGATAGCTTTTAGTAGTTTGTTAATCGTTTTTACCTTGTCATTGCCTGATGATGAGAAGCCTAGCCGTCTAGCCTTTGGTTTCTTGCATTCCTGATGAATAAAATCTATTAATTTATCATCTGGATTAATCAACCCATTATCCTTAGTTATCAATTCCACAAATCTAATCTCTTGTAAAAAGTTAACCTTCTGGTAATAACTAGGGTTGCTATCCAGATAGACAATATCCTCTTTCTCCAAAAGTTTGAGTAACCTTTGTTCAGTGTTTAGCCGTGCTTTCTCAAAATTATTAAGGAAATGCCCTAAAGTTAAAGCTGATAATATTTTAGGGTTTTTAACTAGCGTCTCTATCAATAAAATATTCCAGTGTTGCGTATCAGCTATACCGGGTAATATTCGTTTATATTTCCACTTTTTATGTTGACAGCGTTGCTCTTTTGTTAACCCCTGACTGTTGTTTTCCCAACGTTTACCGACTGTATCAGGTATATCTTCAGAATTAAATATTTCTGTAATTTCCTCCTGAATAATAGTTTCCTTAGTTTCCTTGGTTTCCTGTTTAGTTTCTTTGCAGTTATTAATCTCTCCAAATTTAACGTTATGCCCTGCTTTCTGTAGCATTAAAATTAAGCAGTCTCTAAGGTGATTTGTCTCAAATTTTGATATCCAGTTAAGTTTAGGTTCTAGTGTTGAGTGTGGAGAACCTATATAATTAACTACCATCTCCTTATATGCTTTTACAGTGTCTTCACAGCTTAAAGTACCTAAATCATCACGGAGATTGTGAAATGAATCTAACATTATGTCACGCCATGATTCTGTATCTTTATTATCTACAATAAAACTTTTGTGAGATACCCATAGATAACGCGGTACACCGGGATCTCTAAGCCTTGCTGTCATCTGATAACTAGCATCAGCGTCAAGACAATTTCCGATATGATATCCGGCTTCAAAATAACCTTTGATTGAGATATCTAAACCCTCACCGCCGCTAGGGGAAATTATTACTAAGTCTGGTTTCTCTAGCTCAATATACTCACTAGGGTTAGACAAAAATCTTTTCATACACTCATCAGGAGATGTTGTACTATCTAGTCTTATTACTTTTTTGCCTTTACTTGTAGCCATTCTATCTAAAGTTTCGCAGTTCTTTTGAGATGCGGCTGTAACAAAAACGGGTTTATCGTGACTTAATATCCGTTTAAATACTCCTGACATTTCATTCATTAAAATCTTACCGCTATTTGTGTCTGTAGTCTGCAAGATAGTAATATCAAGAGAGTTAGATTTATGTTCATTCAAGACTGAATAATACTTTTTATCTTTACCCCTAAGTTCTTTAATGAATTCAACCGCGTTATTTGCCAGTGTCCCATCTAAGCAAAACACTATCGCAGCGCGCCTTATAGCTTCTTCAAATAATCTAATAACAGTGTTTCGTCTTGACCCCAAAAAAGGACTATAAAGCTGTTTTAAGACGCTCATAAACTCATCTATGATGATAATAGAATTGTCAAAGTCTTCTGGATCAAAGTGAATCAGTGAGTTAATACACAGCGCAAAATTAGTATTAACATCTTTTTTAAGTATGTATCCATCATGCTCTTGATAATGACAGAAATCACCGTCAGTTTTAGCGATAAACTGAAAAAGTAAGTTATTGATTTTACCGAGTGCAAATTTTCTGTATTGGTGTAATTCTTTTAGCTTGTTAATTATCCAGGTAGTTTTACCACTTCCTAACCCAGATTTAAGAAAATAGGTATCACCTTCTTTCATGGGTAAGTTTAACCCTGAATCAGTTAAATATTTTTGATTAATCGTTATGTTTGGAGTGAATTGTTTTTGTGATAACCACTCATTAAACTTTTTATTATTTTCGCCTGAGATGTCAGCAGTTATCTTGTAGTCAGTATCCCATTCTGTATAAGAGACAATCTTAGTTAGAGCATCAGTTGGACGCTCATCACAATCAAATTTATGAGCGTCTTCCCATATCTCAACGTATACGTCATACCCTAAATTAACTAAAAAGTCTCTAGTTTTTCTCCAGTTGTTTAAAACTTGTGGATTGTTTAAGCTTCCCTTGTCAGGACACAGGATAATTCTTTCAGGGTTTTTAGCGTTAACGTAACTTGCAAAAGTTTCAGGACTAGCTGTAAAGTTTCCCCCTGATGCTCCTAAATAGTTTTGGTTATGACGATATGCTGCAACTTTAGGCTTAAGGATACCTTCACACAGCCTTAAGTCTTTATCTTCTGGATTGATAAATTCACAGGTTAACGGTAATTCCCCTGTTTCTTTTAGATGTACCGTTGCATCTACGCTTCTGTTGTTGTTAGCTTTTGAACTTGCCCAAACATATTTACTATTAACGGTTCTGTCTGAAACTCTTATCTGATAACCCGTCATTTCACCTTTAGGGTTTTTAGTGAAACATAGTAACCCATCATGAAAATTAGCTAAACCTTTACCGGAAACATTCACGCCAGCAAGGTTAGGATTGACATCCTCTTCTAATTTCTGCCATTGCTTAACAGTTCTAAACGGTTCTTTTTTAATTTGCTCATCAGTTAAACCGCGTCGCTTTAAGTCGTTGTTATCCTCAAAATTTAGAGATAACTGATCAATAAGCTTTGTATGCTCTATGTGTCGTTCTGAGTCGCTTAAGCTTAACGCTTGTTTTTGCTCCCGTAGTCGTTTCCGTTCTAACTCGCGTTCCGCTCTTAAGAGTACAGTCTCAGGGTCAGGAGTCGCATTGTAATCTATTTCAGATACAAAGATACCCCAGTGATTATCGCGCGTCTTCTTGATGAATTTATAGCCACTGACATCAGTATAAAAGTTATGGCAAAAAATAATGTCGTTTAAGGGGATATACTTGCAATGTCCGGTTATGTTGTTACAGATAGGACACGGGTTAGATTTTTTTGATGGCTTAAGTCTTCCACGTCCAGTGGAATCAGTGTTATACTGCATTTTTATTAATTGAAATAAGGTTTTTTTGAGACTGTGACCTTGCCGGGTCATAGTTTTTTTGTTTTGAGGCTGTCTGAGACGCTTTTATAGGTTGCGTCTTCTGTTACTATGTAGTATAGTTAATCCATAGGGGGTTACTCCTTTTAGTGTTTACTGTTTATTTTTAACTTTTTATCGTTTAACGCTAGATTCAAAACTAACTTATAGTGCTGATACTAGCAGCTTTGGCAGATTACGGTTTTTGATTGGACATTCTGAGAGGTAACTTTAACGGGGTTGCCTCTTTTTGCGTTTGTAGAATCTACTCTCTGAAAATAGCATACCTATCGAGAAAATTTCAACAAGAAAAATATTTATTTTTGAACAGGAAACCCTAGGGTTTCCGTTTTAATTTCTGCTTTCGGTACAGGACGGAAACTTACGGAATGATAACGGAAACATTAAAGGTTTCCTAGTACAGTCTTATTAACCCTACCTGTTACCAGGTTTAAATTATTCATCGGGTATTTACGGTATTTTTTGAGGGAATAACCCGTTAACTGATTATCGTAAAAAACTAATTAACGGGTTTTAGTAAAAAACGTTTAATCCTCTAAATCAATAAAACGTTTAATTTCATTTAATACGTTTTTTCCTTCCTTGTAACGGTAGTTTTTAAATCCCATCACGTTTTTAATGATATGGGAATCACTCAACCCGTCTTCTAACGCATCCAGTACATCCTCAAAATGTTCTACAGCTAAAGGTGAGAGTTCGTCGCTTGAACTGTTCTGAACCGTTTGAACTGACTTGTTCAGGAGTTCTGAACTGTTCTGAACTGAGTCTACATTTTCGCTAGAACCCCTATGAACGCTATCGTTCAGGAGTTCACTCTCAACAGCTTGCTCTGAACTCAGTGAACTACTCCTATCAGCCAGTAAATATTGTGCGATCACGGTATTCGTTCCTTGCGCTAAATACAAATCACTCGCTAGACTGTGTTTAAATTCAGCTTGTTCACGTTTATTGATTGCGTCAATTTTGGGTTTTAGTTTACCGAGTTGAGTTGTTAGGTAAAGTGATGAACTACTCGCTAATATCGCGTAAGTAATAGAACTGAAT